>NZ_WWSL01000018.1:0-50707 GCF_009875845.1 Collinsella sp. BIOML-A6 | reverse complement strand
GGGGCCGCGGGGGCGTTCGGCTAACTGCGGGAACGGCCTATTTGCTCAATGTGTTCGGCTGAGATCGGAAATCAACCCTTTTTTCGTAATCCTTTTTTCGTAATCTTACGGACAGCTGTCTCCACAACTTGACGATAAACAGTTTGCCCATACGCCTTTGGGGTAAAGTATCCCAGACATACGATTCTGGAACGATTTTTCGAGAAAGGTGCCCGCGTGCTCAAAGCAGTCGTTTTCGATATGGACGAGACGCTTCTTAGCATTAACCTCAACGCGTTCATCCTTCGGTATTTTAAGGATGTCTCGTCGATGCTCGCGGATATCGGTCGCCGCAGCCGCGGTGGCACGATGGCACGCCTGGGCACGATTCTGGTCAACCTCAACGCCAATCGTCGAAGCGGCACGGATAATCGCACCAATCTTGAGTTCTACCAAGAAGAGGTTGAGCGCCGGTGCGGCATTTGCCTCTCGGACCCACTCATCTACGAGGCGTTTACCTACTACGATCGTGAAGTCCTGCCGTACAAGAACGATGACGTAATCAATGCGAAAGCCATGCCGGGTGCGCACGCCGCGCTTCAGGCGGTACAGAACGCGGGCCTGCGCTGCGCGCTCTTTACGAACCCCAGCTTTCCCCAAGGCGCCATCGAGTGCCGCATGGGTTGGGGCGGCCTGGCCGACGTCCCCTTTGAGCTCGTCACGCACATGGGAAACGCCACCCGCTGCAAACCCGATGCCACCTACTATCTAGAGCAGCTTCAGGTGATGGGGCTCAAGCCGCACGAGGTCCTTATGGTGGGCAACGATCCCAAGCGCGACTTCCCCAGCCCCGCCTATGGTATTCAAACCGCCTATGTTGGCCAGGGAAAACCCGGCCGAGCCACCTGGCGCGGAACCATGGAAGACTTCGCCCGCGACTTTAACGCCGTAATCGAAGCCTTCTATGAGCACCAAGTAGCCGACGAACTGTCGTAAGGGTTAGTCGTTGGGGACGTTCTTAAACGACTAGTCAAACAAGAACGTCCCCAACGACTACATACAAACATTGTTTGACGGCAGCCGTTCCAAACAAAATAGCGCCGCAGGTTGAGCATAAGTCAGCGAAAACGCCCCTAAGCGAGCAATGTGCCTTGAACGAGGAGGGCATAGGCCTTCTGGCCATGCCCGACGATTGAAAGGCAGATTGCCGCTTAGGGGCGTTTGCAGCGGCAACTGGTTGCGCGGTTTGGTAAAACCGCGTAACTAACAGACTTGGGTTTTGCCAATCATAATGTTGAGAATCTCGATGTCGGTATCCTTCATACCCACACGGCCCACATAGCCCATGCTGGCGATCGTCTGCTCGACGGTATCCTGAATGAGGCCCTCACCGGCACGAAAGCCGCGACCCTGCATGGCCATATCGTGGCCCAGAATCGCCGCATCGACGGCAGCGGAAATCTTGGCGGCACAGCTTGCCTTGGCGCCATCGCACACGATGCCGCCCACGTTGCCGAGCGTGTTCGAAACCGTCGCGCCAATCTGCTCGCGCGTGCCACCGCACAGCCAGGTAATCGCAGCGCCGGCGCCGCACGCGGCGCAAATAGCACCGCAAAACGCCGAGAGCGCACCGATATAGCTCTTGATATGCACGGCGATAAGATCGGACAGCATCACGGCGCGCACCAGGCGCTCGTGGTCGCAGCGCAGGTACTCGGCATACTCCATAACGGGCAAGGCGCAGGTAATGCCCTGATTGCCCGAGCCGCACACAATGACGACCGGCAAAGCACAGCCGTTCATGCGAGCGTCGGACCCGGCGGCTGCACGGGCACGGGCACGACAGGCGACGTCATCGGCACGAGCACCCAGCAGCGTACGGCCCACCTCGGCGCCCCAAGCGTGCGCGAGGCCCTCGGCACTGATCGCACCGTTCAGCTCAATCTGACGCTCAACGGCGGCGCGGGCGCCATCGATGTCGCCGTCCTCGATGAAGTCGATGATGGACTCGATCGACATGGGCGTGTCGGCGCTATCTGCCGCACGCTCGGCCACGACGCGCTCGGCGCAGGCGGCACACTCCCCCGCCGACTTGCCGCATACCGGAATACCGTCAAGCATATGGCACGTGACATTGGTGTGGTGGTCGGTAATCTCGACGACCGCGATATGACCACCGGCCGTGGCAGTCACCTTGATGTAAAGGTTGGGCACACCCTCGGCAAGCGACACATCGCAGTAACCGGCATCGGCGAGGAGCTCGGCCACGCGAGCACGATCTTCGTCGTTAACGCTCTCGAGCACCTCGAGCGCGCTCTTGGCGTCGCCACCCACGGCACCCAGCACGGCCGCCGCTTCAATACCGTGCATACCGCCCGAGTTGGGCACGGTCACGCTCTTAACGTTCTTGATGATATTGCCCGAGCAGGCAACATCCATATGATCGGGTTCACAACCGAGCGTCTGGCTCGTCAGCGCCGCTGCATAGGCAACGGCAATAGGCTCGGTGCAGCCGAGCGCGCAGACAAGCTCGCGGTTCAAGACATCGCAAAATGCGGCATCGCGGATAGAATCGGTAGGCATAGGTATCTCCTGCTTGCATAACGGACTGGGCTCTCGATAGTAGTTAGCTCTATTTATTTGATAACAATGCATCAAAAACCGCAACCCAAGTTCCGGCGGACGGTGTTCAAGCGCAAAGTGACGGCATTCATGCATGAGAAGCTAGTCTTGTTGCATGCTAAAGCGTTTGACCAAAAAACGCCCGAGCGATTACACAAAAGTCGCGCTATCATGCAGTCGAACGCGGTAAAACCTTTAGCAATTCCGCCGCACGGACCAGAGAGGAACCATCCATGAAGATCGGTATCGGTAACGACCACGCCGCCGTCGAGCTCAAGAACATCATCTCCGAGCACCTGAAGGAGCGCGGCTATGAGGTCGTGAACTTTGGAACCGACACCTCCGAGAGCTTCGATTACCCCATCGCCGGCTATAAGGTGGGCAAGGCAGTAGCCAACGGCAACGTCGATCTGGGCATCCTGATCTGCGGCACCGGCGTCGGGATCAGTCTTGCCGCCAATAAGGTCGAGGGCGTTCGCGCCGTCGTGTGCTCCGAGCCCTTCAGCGCCAAGCTCTCGCGCATGCACAATAACACCAACGTGCTCGCCTTTGGTGCCCGCGTCGTGGGCTCCGAACTTGCCAAGATGATTGTCGACGAGTGGCTCGACGCCGAGTTTGAGGGCGGTCGCCACGAGCGTCGCGTAAATCTCCTCAATGAGATCGACCAGACCCGCGGACTCAAGGTCGTCGACGAGGCCTAAACTACTTAGCGAAAAAGCTCACAGCAAGGTGCCCGCTCGGAACACACATCCGGGCGGGCACCTTTGTAGATTTTTGGGACATGCCTAGAAATCTACTGGTATAAAAAAGAGCGCCGCGGATGGAGTTCCGCGGCGCCCAAGCCACACGCTAACAGCTTTAAGGAGTCAAAGCTGGTTTAGCCAAAGAAACGCTTGATCTCGATCTCGGCGTTCTCCAGGCAGTCGGAGCCGTGGATCACGTTGGCGTTGACATCGACGGCAAAGTCGCCGCGGATGGTGCCAGGGGCAGCGTCGAGCGGATTGGTGGCGCCCATAAGGGTGCGCATCTTAGCAACAGCGGAAGAACCGGAAACGACCATCTTGACGACCGGACCGCTCGTCATAAAGTCGCACAGACCGCCAAAGAAGGGCTTGTCGGCCAGATGGGCGTAATGCTCCTCGGCGGTAGCGCGCTCGAGCGTGGTCATCTCCATGCGCTCGATGACAAGGCCGCTGCGCTCAATGCGAGCGACGATCTCGCCGATCTTACGGTCGCGCACAGCGTCGGGCTTAATCATGATGAAGGTCTTCTCGATAGCCATAGGGTAGCCTTTCAAGTAGGTTCGCGCGTGCCCAAGTCCCATTCCGGCACCCGCCTGGACTGCATCGTAACAGAGTTTTAGATGCAGTTAAACAAAAGCTGTTTTTTGAAACGTTACAATTTATTAAAGCGTTCCATATGTGTCACTTATGTTTTGAAGTCCGATTAGAGTACCATCCGACCGAGCATCATCCGCATCGAACCGAGCAGACGGTCGGTTGCCGCCCGTGGACGTACCCCCTTCACAACCCGCCCAAAGGTCCTACAGAAGTTCTCGACATGTTCCTCCCCCATAGCAACAAAATACGGGCGCCCGCAACAGCAGACGCCCGCAACAGCAAAACGATTTATCAATACATGGTCAAAGCCGCTTCAGCCAAAACCTTACTTTGCCCCGTGTCCCATCTCAACGACCCTGGTTAGCGACCCAAACACACCTTCGTCGGAAACGAGTTGCGCCTCGGCACGCTGCAGCTGCACGGCAACGGCGGCAGGGGCGGTACCGCCCTCGGTCGTGCGCGCAGCGACAATCGACGGAATGTCGAGAGCCTCGGTAATGTCGCGCTCAAAGAGCGGGCTTGCCTCCTGGAACACCTCAAACGGCAGGTCCTCAAGATTGCAGCCGCGCTTCTCGCACATCAAGACCAGATGCCCCACCACGGCATGTGCCTCGCGGAACGGCAGACCGCGCTTAGCCAGGTAATCGGCAACATCGGTGGCGGCAAGGTGCCCCACGCCGCACTCGCGCGCCATGGCATCCTCGTTGACGGTCCAGGTCGAAATCATTCCGGCCATAACGGACAGGCACTGCATGAGCGTATGGGCGGTATCGAGCGCGCCCTCCTTGTCCTCCTGCAAGTCCTTGTTATAAGCGAGCGGCAAGCCCTTCATGGTCACGAGCAGCTGCACCAGGTTGCCATAGACTCGGCCGCTCTTGCCGCGGATAAGCTCGGCAAAATCGGGATTCTTCTTCTGCGGCATGATGGACGAGCCGGTGGAGTAGGAGTCGGAAAGCGTGATAAAGCCAAATTCGGAGCTCGACCACAGCACGATTTCCTCGGAAAGACGCGACAGATGCATCGCCATGACGGAGCCGGCGTAATGCAGATCGAGCAGGAAATCACGGTCGGAAACCGCATCGAGCGAGTTGGGAATCACGCCCGCAAAGCCAAGTTCGGCAGCCGTCATCTGGCGATCGAGCGGATAGCTCGTACCGGCAAGCGCGGCAGCACCCAGCGGGCAGTTGTCAGCGGCATCAAAGGCGGCCTTCAGGCGCGTAAAGTCGCGCGCGAACATCCAGGAAAACGCCAGCAGATGATGCGACAGCAGCACGGGCTGAGCATGCTGCATGTGCGTATAGCCCGGCAGAATCACCTTGTCGTACTTCTTGGCCGCATCCACCAGTACATGGCGCAGCTCGAGATTGGCCTCCATGAGCTCCTTGGCCAGTGCCTTGACGCCCAAGCGCGTGTCGGTCGCCACCTGGTCGTTGCGCGAACGTCCGGTATGCAAGCGCTTGCCAGCCTCGCCGATGCGACGCGTCAGCTCGCTCTCGATAGACATATGGATATCCTCGTCGTTGATATCGAAGCAGAAGTTGCCGGCATCGATATCCTGCTCGATTCCGGTCAGGCCCTCGGCAATCGCCTGCTCGTCCTCGACACTGATGATGCCCTGGGCGGCCAGCATCTTGGCATGCGCCTTAGAGCCGGCGATATCCTGTTTATAGAGATGCTTGTCGACCGGCAACGACGCGCCAAACTCCTGCGTGACCTCGGCCACGCCCGCCTCAAAACGACCGCCCCAAAGAGCCATGGAATCGTCCCCTTTCATCAAATACCAAACCAAGCGCCCAACGAAATGCGCCATGTCGCTAAAGCGATTTACCAACCGCTAGTTTTGCACATTCCCCACTGCGTGCGGGGCCATAGCGCTAATTTGCAAAGAAGTGACGCACCAGGCACTTGGCGCCCATCGACTCCCGCCAGCCGTTGCTCGCCGAGCCGTCAATCCATGCCTTCAGGCTCATCGGGACCTCCTCGACCTTTGCAGCATCGAACTCGGGCGCGAGGGAGAGCAAAGCATTCGCGATAGCATTGAACATAATGGATACTCCTCAGATATATATAGGCGCAGAGCCGCCAAATTGATAGAAAGAGCCCCACCGGACAACCCCGGCGGGGCTCGGACTCAGCCGCAGTCGCGGCATCATATATGCGGGCGGAACGTAGGGGCCACCGATGTTAAGAAGTGTCAGCAAGCATAACGAAAGGTAGGGACCCCATGCGCCCGTTATGTATCACGCGGATGGGCCGCGCGGATACCAAGAAAAGGAAGCTTTAAGCCTGGGCGGCAGCAGAGCTGGGACCCTGGACCTTAGCCCACGTCTTGAGCGACAGCGTATCGATCTCGATAAAGCCGGCGCTGGCCTTCTCGTCAAACGTGGTGTCACGGTCGTAGGTGGCCAGGCCATAGTCGTAAAGGCTGAAGGGGCTCTTGCGGCCGACAACATGGCAGTTGCCCTTAAAGAACTTCAGACGAACGGTGCCGGTCACGAACTTCTGGGTGTCGGCCATAAAGGCATCGAGTGCGTTTTTGAGCGGACTATACCACTGGCCGTTGTACACGACGGTGGCCCAATCCTGCTCGAGCTTAATCTTGGTCTTGAGTAGGTCGCCCTCGACGCAGATATCCTCGAGTGCCTTGTGGGCGGTGATGAGCGTCAGGGCGCCGGGAACCTCATAGCACTCGCGGCTCTTGAGGCCCACCAGACGGTCCTCAACCAGGTCGAGACGGCCAAAGCCGTTGTCACCCGAAATCTTGTTGAGGGCGATGACGATCTCGGAGAGCTTCATCTTCTTGCCGTCGACGGCGACGGGCTTGCCCGCCTCAAACTCAATCTCGGTATACGTCGGGGTGTCGGGCGTGTCCTCGGGATTCTTGGTCATAACCCAGGCGTCGTAGAGCGGCTCGTTCCAGGGATCCTCCAGGTGGCCGCACTCAATGGCACGACCCCACAGGTTGTCGTCGATGGAATAGGGGTTGTCGTTGGCACCCTCGGGAACCGGCACGTTGTGGGCGTGAGCATAGGCGACCTCGTCGGGACGGCACTTCAGATCCCACTCGCGAACCGGGGCGATAACCTTAAGCTCGGGGTCGAGGGCTTTGACGGCAGCCTCAAAACGAACCTGGTCGTTACCCTTGCCGGTGCAGCCGTGGGCGACGTAGGTCGCGCCAAACTCGTGAGCGACCTCGACAAGCTTCTTGGCGAGCAGCGGGCGGGACAGGGCGGAGAGTAGCGGGTACTTGTTCTCGTACATGGAGTTGGCGGCGATGGCCTTAGTCAGGAACTCATCGGAGAACTCGTCGCGCAGGTCGAGCACCTGGCAATCCAGAACGCCCAGGTCGAGGGCCTTTTGCTTCTTGGCGTCCAGGCCGGTCTCCTCCTGGCCCACATTGCCGCAGACACAAACGACATCGAGATTCTTTTCGTCCTGGAGCCACTTGACACATACGGATGTATCAAGACCACCGGAATATGCGAGAACGACTTTTTCCTTGCTCATGGCTGTTTCCTTTCGCCCTTGGTAGCTAGTTAGAACATCGGTCAGGTGCAAGTCATTTCAAGGTCACTTATCGTGCAATATCAGGTTAAATAGCAAAAATCAGCACATACATGCCCTAGAAACATGCGTCTATGTCGTGCTAAAACCCAACGACCTCAAAATGACTCTGTTGGGGCATTTCACCCCATACGGACAGAGACGATTGTTATCGTCGTCGGGAAATTGCGCGCTGGCGTCGGATGGCATTGTCTGCAGTGGTGATGATCTGTACGAACTGCATCTGCCTCTCCTTTCACGTATCGCCGGGCGCAATTCAAATATCGCAAACGGTACCTTTTCTTCGGTAAGCGGTTCTTTCGCCATCTCCGTTTTCGATGGTCGCTATATTACGATAAAGTGCTCGCTGTACAAGCGACAAATTCAAATTTCTGAAAAGTTTTTTCATTAGTTTGTGAATTACTGTGCAAATACGCACCATTCCTGCGAAAATACGCTCGATTAAATAGCAGAGGGTCATTACGCCCGAAACAATCTGGAAACGGAAAGGCGCATTTTATGCAGACTTACGAATCAGACGCTAACATCGGCAAGATTAAACTCATCGCCGTCGACATGGATAAGACGCTGCTCACCGACGAGCGCGTGTTGCCCCAGGGTCTTGACGAGCGCCTGGACAAGCTCGCCGACGCCGGCATCGTGTTCTGCCCCGCCAGTGGACGTCCCGCCCCCAGACTCGAGGAAATGTTCGAGAGCTTTAAGAACCGCCTTGCTTTTTGTCCCGACAACGGAGCCTGCGTCATCTATCGCGGCAACTATATCTATAAGAGCAACATCGATGTGGCGCTGTATCAGCAGGTCTTGAGCCGCGCCTCGGAGGATTCTCGCGCGGTCCCCGTCCTGTGCTGCTTCGACGAGTTCTACGTGCTTGCCCGCGACCATCAATACCACGACGAGATCAGCGTCTACTACAACACGATCAACTACGTCGACAGCTTTGAGGGCATTGATGTCGCGTCCAACAAGATCTCGATCTTCTTCCCCGCCTATGACGCCGAGCCCGCATTCCGCGAGACCTATAGCCCCGAGTTCTCGGACAAGCTCTACGTCACCAACGCCGGGCGCGAGTGGATCGACTTTATGAACCTGGGCGTCGACAAGGGCGCCGGCGTCGCGCACCTGTGCGAGCACCTGGGCATCGATATTGCCGATGCCGCCGCCGTGGGCGATACCTACAACGATATTCCCATGCTGGAGCGAGTCGGGCATAGCTTTATCGTGGACAATGCCGAGGAGCATATGAACGCGCACGCCAAGTGGCGCATTCCGAGCAACAACGACGGGGGCGTACTGACGCTCATCGACGCCATCCTGGCGGCTCGTTAAACTCGCCGCCATGCCCGGGGCCGGCCGTTTGATTTTTGCTCGGTCAGGTCCTGGGCTCGCTCGAAGAGCACATTAAGTGCTCTTCGGCTCGTGCGGAATCTACAAAAATCAAACGGCCGGCCCCGGGCATGGCTACGTTGACTTGCTTGCCGCCTGGATGGCGTCTTGGCGCCTAGATACTTTGGCTGAATTTAATTGAACGAAGGACGCTCCTTGTTGATGAGGGGCGTCCTTCTGTTTTTGGTTACTTTGGAACTGTGGTTGCTTTCCTATTTCGCGTCGGCCCAGGTTATGCCGGTGCTGGCTTCGGCGATCAACGGCACGCGGAGGTCCACGACGTGCTCCATGACGTCGCGCACCATCGCGGTCAAGCGCTCTACCTCGTCCACCGGGCACTCAAAGTCCAGTTCGTCGTGTACCTGCAGGATCATGTGTGCGGCAAAGCCTTCTTCTTCCAGACGGCGGCTTACGCGGGCCATCGCGATCTTGATGATGTCGGCGGCGGTGCCCTGCATGGGGTGGTTCATGGCCGTACGCTCACCAAAGCCGCGGAGCTGTGGGTTTTTGGCCTTGAGCTCCGGAATGTGGCGTCTGCGGCCATACATGGTCTCGGCATAGCCCGTCTGCTTGGCACGCGCCACCACATTGTCGAGGAACGTGCGCACACCCGGGTAGGCCTCGTAGTAACGGTCGATCATATCGCGTGCCTCGGCCATCGAGATATGCAGCGACTGTGACAGGCCATAGGCCTGCTGACCATACACGATGCCAAAGTTCACGGCCTTGGCGCGACTGCGCAGGTCGGGTGTCACCTCGGACACCGGCACGCCAAACACGCGCGCGGCCGTCTCGGCATGGAAGTCCTCGCCCTCGTTAAAGGCGCGCACCAGGTGCTCGTCACCCGAAAGATGCGCCAGCAGACGCAGCTCGATCTGCGAGTAGTCCACCGCCAAAAAGACGCTGCCCTCGCCCGCCGAGAACGCCGTCTTGACGGTACGCCCCAGCTCCGAGCGCGTCGGGATGTTCTGCAGGTTCGGGTCGCTCGAGGACAGACGCCCCGTTGCCGTGATGGTCTGGTTGTACGTGGTGTGCACACGGCCGTCGCCACGGCGCAGCGGACCCAGCGTGTCCAGATAGGTCGATTTGATCTTGGACTTCTCACGCCAGTCCAAAATCAGGCGCACGATCTCGTGGTCGCGGGCAAGATCGCTCAACACCTTGGCGTTGGTCGAATAGTAGCCGCGCTTGGTCTTTTTGAGACCCTTGGTCGGAAGCCCCAGAACATCAAACAGCACATGCGAGAGCTGCATGGGGCTGCCGATGTTAAAGGTCTCGTCACCCACCAGGTCGCGAATGCTGCGCTCGACCTCGGAAATCTGGGTGGCAAGCCCCTCGGACAGACTATGCAGACGGTCGGGGTCTACAAGCATGCCCGCGCGCTCCATCTTGGCAAGCACCGGCACGAGTGGCATCTCAATCCCATCGAACACGTTGGCGGCGTTCTCGCGGGCCATGCGGTCGCGCAGCGGCGCCACAAGCGCCAGCGTCAGGGCCGCGGTACGGGCGGCAGGCGCCGGAGCGTCCTCACCAACACCCTCTGTGCCGCGCGCCGCAGGCAGCGCCATCTGCAGATACGTATCGGCAAGATATGTCTCATCGAACTCGGAGCGATCGGAATCCAGCAGATAGGCAGCGACCACGGTATCGAAGATACGCGTGGAATCGGCAGAGAGCGGATCCATGAGCTCGGGCTCAGAAGAATCGATGGGCGACAGCTCGTGCAACAGCGCCTTCATATCCGGGCTCGCCACGCGACCCTCCATAAACAGACGCGCGAGCACGCCGGCAATCACGCCGTGGACGAAGTTGAAGCCCTCAACCTCAGCCGCCGCGCCGCTGTCGCCCTCCTCGAGCGCAAGCAGCCCCTTGGACGTCGCCAACCACAGTGTGCGCGTCAGTCCAAAGAGCGCGCCCTCTTCCTTGTCGTCGTCCACCACGGCGGCGACCCACTCGCCGGCATCAATCGCGCGGGAGACCTCAGCCGCAACGGCGCCAAGCGCGTCAGCATCGCCGGCGGCCGCGCGAACCATCGCAGGCATCTCAAACACACGGGAGACAGCAGCAGCCCCGCCCTCGCCGCCGATCAGCGCCAGGAAACGGTTCTGCATGGCGGTGATACCAAGCGTACCCAGCGCCGCGGAAACCTCGTCGGCAGAAAACGCCGGGAAGGACGTCGCCTCAAAATCGAGCTCGACGGGCGCATCGGTGCGGATGGTCGCCACCTTGCGGCTCAGCAGCGCGTCATCGATGTGTGCGCGCAGGTTTTCGCCCATCTTGCCCTTGACCTCGTCGGCGTGTGCGATGACCTCGTCCAGGCTACCGTACTGTGCGATGAGCGCGCTTGCCTTCTTGGGACCGATGCCCGGCACGCCGGGGATGTTATCGGACGTGTCGCCCTTCAGACCATAAAAGTCGGGCACGAGCGCCGGCGTGATGCCGTGATACAGGTCATCCACGCTCTCGGGCGTCATAATCGCCACGTCGGACAGGCCCTTGCGAGTCGAGACCACGTTGACATGCTCGGTCACGAGCTGATACATGTCGCGGTCGCCGGTCACCAGCAGCATGTCGCAGCCGGCCTGCTCGCCCAGGCGCGCCATAGTGCCCAGGATGTCATCGCCTTCCCAGCCCTCGGACTGCAAAATCGGCACGTTGAGCGCGGCGAGCAGCTCCTTAATCATGGGAAACTGTGCGTGCAGATCGGGGTCCATGGGCGGGCGCTGGGCCTTGTACTGCGGCAGCATCTCCATGCGCACGCGCGGCTTGCCCTTGTCAAACGCCACAACAACGCCGTCGGGATTAAAGGCGTCAATCATCTTGAGGAACATATTCAAAAAGCCAAAGATCGCGTTGGTGGGACGGCCGTCCGGCGCGTTCATGGTGGGCGGCACGGCGTGGAAGGCGCGGTGCATGAGCGAGTTGCCGTCGAGGACGGCAAAGGTACGGCGCTTGTCAGACATATTGAATACCTCGCTTTGGGCTGGGCACGGTTTGCTCACACCAGTTTACACGCTCCCCGCCCCACGGCCACCGCACATCAGGCTTCCCTGCCGCCGCGGGCGCGCACGTGATACGATGGCTCACGGTACATCAACCAGCACGATCGATCCGAAAGGAGCCTGCGTCATGGAGCGTCCCTGCGCATGGAAAAAGTACACGTCACGGCAGATCGAGGAGCTCGAGGAGCTTTGCCGCGGCTATAAGCAGTTTTTGAGCGAGAACAAGACCGAACGCCTGTGCGTCAAGACCGGTATCAAGATGGCCGAGGAGGCGGGCTACGTCAATCTGGAGACCGTGATCGCCGAGGGCCGCGCGCTCAAGGCCGGCGACAAGGTGTACGCCGCCAATCACGGCAAGGACCTCATGCTCGTCAACCTGGGCACTGCCCCGCTCGAGCAGGGCTTTAACATCCTGGGCGCCCACGTGGACTCGCCGCGCCTGGACCTTAAGCAGAACCCCGCCTTCGAGGCCGGCGACATGGCCTACCTCGACACGCACTACTATGGCGGCGTCAAGAGCTACCACTGGGTCGCTTCCCCGCTCGCACTCGTAGGCGTCATCTGCAAAAAGGACGGCACCACCGTCGACATCAACATCGGTGACAAGGCCGACGACCCGGTCTTTACCATCTCCGACCTGCTGATCCACCTCTCGAGCGAGCAGATGGCCAAGCCCGCCAAGGACGCCGTCGACGCCGAGATCCTCGACGTGATCGTGGGCGGCCGTCCCGTCAAGTTCGACGAGGACGACAAGGACGCTCCCAAGGAGCCCGTCAAGCAGATGTTCCTGGATATCCTCAAGGAGCAGTATGACGTCGAGGAGGAGGACTTCCTCTCCGCCGAGATCGAGGTCGTGCCCGCCGGCCCGGCCCGCGACATGGGCCTCGACCGCTCCATGATTCTGGGCTATGGCCACGACGACCGTGTCTGCGCCTATCCGTCCATGCTCGCCCAGATCAATGTCGCCAACGTGGAGCGCACGAGCATCACACTCATCGTCGACAAGGAGGAGATCGGTTCCGTGGGTGCCACCGGCATGACGAGCCGCTTCTTCGAGAACACGGTCGCCGAGATCATGGCGCTCGCCGGCGAGGATAGCCCGCTGGCCCTGCGCCGCGCGCTCGCCCGCAGCCGCATGCTTTCCTCCGATGTGTCCGCCGGCTTCGACCCGGGCTACGCCAGCAAGTTCGAGACCAAGAACGCCGCCTTCATGGGTCGCGGCCTGTGCTTTAACAAGTACACGGGCAGCCGCGGCAAGGGCGGTTCCAACGACGCCGATGCCGAGTACATGGCGCTTATCCGCGACATCATGGACGAGGCCGGCGTGGACTTCCAGACCTGCGAGCTCGGTCGCGTCAACGCGGGCGGCGGCGGCACCATCGCCTACATCATGGCCAAGTACGGCATGAACGTCATCGACTCCGGCGTTGCCGTCCTGTCCATGCACGCCCTGTGGGAGGTCGCCAACAAGGCCGACATCTACGAGGCCTATCGTGGCTACAAGGCCTTCCTCGAGCGCGCCTAACCAACCCTCGTAACTTGCGGTGAAATAGTTCCCAGACATGCCTTTTAACAGGCAAAACAGGAATTATTCCACCGCAACTTCCTTTTTGGTAGAGGAGAGTCCATGCTACAGGTCGTCATTTCGCCCGCCAAACAGATGCGGACAGCTCAAGATGTCTTTGACGTTTGGGGCATACCGCCTTTTGCACATCAGACGGCCCGACTCCATCAGGCGCTGTTGGGCATCGAACGCGAGGATGGCGCGGCAGGTCTTCAGACCCTTTGGAACGTGAGCGACAGGCTGCTTACAGCGTGCCTGGATACGCTTCACGAATTTATGCCCGTCCTGAGCGATACCGACCTCGCCGATCCCGATATCGCGCGTCGAATCTCCCCCGCCGTCATGTCCTATCACGGCATTCAATACCAGAGCATGGCGCCCGAGGTGATGGATTCCGCGCAGCTCGCATGGCTGCAAGACCATCTGTGGATCCTCTCGGGGCTCTACGGATGCGTACGCCCCTTTCATGCCGTTGAACCGTATCGGCTGGAGATGGGCTCGAAGCTTGCCGTCGACGATACCCGAGACCTCTACGCGTTTTGGGGCGACAAGCTCGCACGGGCCATCGCTCCGGCAGGCTCCAACGCTACGATCGTCAACCTCGCCAGCGTGGAATACGCCAAAGCCGTTCTGCCCTGCCTCACCACCGATGCCACGGTCGTCACATGTCTCTTTGGCGAAGGCGTCCGCAACGGCAAGCCCATCCAGCGCTCGACCGCCAGCAAAAAGGCGCGCGGCTCCATGGTACGCTGGATGGCAGAAAACAAGTTCGAGGATGCAAGCGGGCTCGCCGCGTTCGACGTTGGTTATCGTCACTTTCCCGAGCTTTCACCCGCAGGCACCCTCGTGTTCATCAACGAACAGATGCTCTAGAGCCGACACCCGACACTGACCCGCTCAGCCTTCTCTATATAACTTGCGGTGGAATAGTTCCTATTTGAGCCTTTTATCGCACAAACAGGAACTATTCCACCGCAACTTCTATGATTGGCCGGCTAGGCGCGACACCTATTCTGCTAGACCGTCGGCTTTGGCAATTTCATTTGTCGAGCCGTCCTGATAGGTAATCTTGACATGCTCCACCTCGGACGCCGCAACACCCGACGGGGGCTCCAGGCGCCATTCTGTCAGCGCGATATCCATCGTCGTGGGCACATCCCCTTGATCTTTGAGCGCGACCGACAGCGTCTTAAGCGATGCATCGAAGGTCACGCGCTCGATCTCTTCACCAGGAATGGAACCACCGCTCAGCTGCAACTGCACAAACTCATCGCACGGATACCAATAATCACCGGGAGCTGCCACCGTGTTGCCGCCAGAGACCTTCATCGTCATAATCGGTAGGCTATCATCAGCCTCGAACTCCCAGGCAGCGCCGCCTTGACCGCCAAACGTCCAAATACAAAAGGCAATCACCAGCACGGCAAGCGCCGCAAAGCCAATCGCGACCAACCCATGGTGCGCACGGCCACCCTCGGCCGATACATCCCGTTGCGTCTCTCGATATAGATGCATGTCTTCCATGTACGCCTCCCCACAGGCACGCTCGTTGGCCCAATCGTACCCATTCAGGCTATACTTGAGCCCATGACATAACGGGGAGCTTGCAGGACAAGACGGCAGGCTGAGATTGGGCGCGCCCGCCCTGACCCGCAAACCTGATATGGGTAATGCCAACGAAGGGAGCCGTGCCAATGAGCACACAAACCGAGCCCACGCTCGTCACGCAAATCGACTTCGCCCGCGCCGGGCAGATCACACCGCAGATGAAGGAGGTCGCCGAGCGCGAGCATCGCGACCCCGAGTACATCCGCGAGCGCGTGGCCGACGGCCGCATCGCCATTCCCGCCAACATCGTGCATATCAAAAAGGGCATGCGCGCCTTTGGTGTCGGTGAGGGCCTGTCCACCAAGGTCAACGTCAATCTGGGTATCTCGGGCGACAAGGCCGATGCCGCCGAGGAATGGAAGAAGGTCAAGATTGCCGAGGATTACGGCGCCGACGCCATCATGGACCTCTCCAACTCGGGCAAGACGCGCCAGTTCCGCCAGCAGCTCATCGACGAGACACCGCTCATGGTGGGCACCGTCCCCATGTACGATGCCATCGGTTACATGGAAAAGCCGCTGGTCAAGCTCACTAAGGATGACCTGCTCGAGGTCGTGCGCGCGCATGCCGAGGACGGTGTGGACTTTATGACCATCCACTGCGGCATCAACAAGTCGGTTATCAAGACCTTTAAGGAGACCGGCCGCCTCATGAACATCGTCAGCCGCGGCGGCTCGCTGCTGTTTGGCTGGATGGAGGTCACCGGCAACGAAAACCCCTTCTACGAGTTCTACGACGAGGTGCTCGAGATTTGCCACGAGTACGACGTGACGATTTCGCTCGGCGACTCCTGCCGCCCGGGCTGCCTCTACGACTCCAACGACGCCACCGAGACCGCCGAGATGATCGAACTGGGCAAGCTGTGCAAGCGTGCCTGGGCTGCCGGCGTCCAGGTCATGGTCGAGGGTCCGGGTCACATGGCGCTCGACGAGATCGCCGCCAACATGAAGCTGCAGAAGCGTCTGTGCCACAACGCCCCGTTCTATGTGCTCGGGCCGCTGGTGACCGATATCGGCGTGGGCTACGACCACATCACCGCCGCCATCGGTGGCGCCATCTCCGCGAGCTCCGGCGCCGACTTCCTGTGCTACGTAACGCCCGCCGAGCACCTGTGCCTGCCCAACGCCCAGGACGTGCTCGACGGCCTCATGGCCACCAAGATTGCCGCGCACGCCGCCGATATCGCCAAGAAGGTGCCGCACGCCCGCGACATGGACGACAAGATGGGTCGGGCACGCCGCAAACTCGACTGGGATGCCATGTGGAAGTGCGCTCTCGACCCGGTCACCGGTAAGAAGCGCTACGAGGAATCCCCCGCCGCCACCGAGGGCACCTGCACCATGTGCGGCAAGATGTGCGCCGTCCGCACCGTCAACAAGGTGTTCGAGGGCACGACGATCGATCTTGGCATGGAGGACTAGGCTTATCACCACGGTCGGTCGCAGGCCCTCAGCAACGTTCGTCGATTGTTGACGTGTGAACATTTGCTTTCATTTGCGTAAAGATTGCATCACCCGCCCGGGTCCGACATAGAGTTGGCCCGGGCGTCTCTATAATGCAGGCTTAAAGACCCATTTGAATCCAATCGGACAAGGGAGTGAGCATGGATCGCAGTAATGTACCTGCCGTTCTGTCCATCGCAGGATCCGATTCCAGCGGCGGTGCCGGCATTCAGGCCGACATCAAGACCATCACGGCGCACCGCCTGTATGCCGAGACGGCCATCACTGCCATCACGGCGCAAAACACCCTGGGTGTCACCGCCGTGCAGGATATCTCGCCAGATATCGTAGCCGCGCAAATTGATGCCGTCTTTGACGATATCCGCCCGAGCGCCGTCAAGATCGGCATGGTTTCCTCTGTCGAGATTATCGAGGTCATCGCCGACCGCTTGAGCGCTTGGAACGCAACGAACGTCGTCGTCGACCCCGTCATGGTCGCCACCTCGGGCGCGCGCTTGATTGCCGAAGATGCCTCCGAGGCACTCACCCGCCGTCTGTTCCCGTTGGCAACGGTCATCACCCCCAACATTCCCGAGGCTATGGCGCTGCTCGACTACGAGGTCGATTCCGAGCGCACACAACAAAATGCCGCTATGCTCCTCACCCGCCGCTTTGGCTGCGCCGCCTTGGTTAAGGGCGGTCATTTTGTCAACGAGGCCAACGACGTGCTGGCCGAGCCCGCGCCCCTCGATGACGAGGGCAACCGCCTGGGCGATCCGCTCACTACGTGGTTTCGCCACAAGCGCATCGAGACCGGCAACACGCATGGTACCGGCTGCACGCTTTCGTCCGCCATCGCCTGCGCGCTGGCCCAGGGCATGAATCTTGCCGACGCCGTCAACGCCGGCAAGGCCTACCTGACCGGCGCCCTCGCCGCCGGCCTGAACATGGGCAAAGGCTCCGGCCCTGTCAACCATATGTGGCAGTACTAAGCCCCGTCCCAAACCACCACAAAGAACACCTTTGTGGTGGTTCCCGCAAACATCTCGATCTGTAACAGTAACTCGGCAAAATCGACCCTAGCTGTTACAGATCGAGACAAACGACCGAAATCGACCTAAATAATCTCAATCTGTAACATCTAGCCCGTTTTCGGCCTCAGAACTGTTACAGATCGAGACAAAGCGCGACACAAAGCACCGCAAGGGGTACCTTTGTGGTGCTTGGGGTCGCGCTACTCACCGAGCATCTCCTGGAGCTTGGCTGCCACGGCATGTCCCAGGCTCTCGTGGCTTTCGGGCATCATATGCAGATAATCGATGTCGCCCGGCTCGGCAAACTCGGCGGCATTCAAAAAGTCACAGCCAAACTGCTCGGCCACATGCGCATAGTACTCGCCAAAATGCTCCGAGGCCTCAACGGAATGCTTGTCAAAATCGGTCATATATACATCGGCGATCTGCGGCTTGATCTTGATAGGAGCCATCAGCAGAATGCGCGGGCGGGGCGCAGCGTCGGTCCACGGAAACGCGCGGACGGCGCGAATCAGCGCCATGGCGCCACGGGCGATATCGGAAGCCGTCACGTTAAATACCGTCTTACAGTCGTTGGTGCCCAGCATGATCACAATGGCGTCCAGCGGCTTATGGGCCTCGAGCAGCATTGGAAGCGCGCGAATGCCGTTGAGGTTGGTGTCCAGATGGCACATATCGTCGCGCACCGTCGTGCGGCCGTTGAGCCCCTCCTCAATCACATGCCAGCCCTCACCCAGGTCACGCTGCGCCACGCCGCACCAGCGCACATCCTGCGCATAGCGTACCGCGGTGCCATCGCGCATACCAGCCGGATCATAGCCATAGGTATTGCTGTCGCCAAAGCACAGAACGTTTTTCATCGTATGCTCCCCACTCAATAAAAAGCCGACGGGAGCAGCCCCCGTCGGCTCTGCATGTCGCATCACGCGCACCGTTTACAGGTATTTGCGCCAGTCGTCATCATCCTCATCGTCCTCGGCAGCGGCCTGAGCCTGCTCGGCGGCACGGGCGGCCGCGGCGCGGGCGGCAACCTGAGCATAGGACTCCTCATTACGCTCGGGGAAGCTTGCCAACACATGATCAAACTTGGCGAAGTCCTCATCCCAGCGCGTAGAAGGCACGGCAAAGAACACCTGTTTGACCTTGAAGTCACCCGACGCGAGCTCCTTGCGGAAGAGCTCGGCTACAGCCTCGGCATCAAACCCGTTATTCTCGCAGCCCCAAGCACCCAGCACGAGCTTCTCGCGACCCAGCTCGTCGCAGATGGCAAGGACAAAGCGGATACGGTCGCGCAGGGCATCCAGCAGAGCATCGTCGCTCACGCGATACTCCTGGCGGGCGCGCTTAACGTTGGGCGCGGCGGCCACGATCACGTCGGCGTATGCATGCACGTGGTTGCGGTCGAAGCGCACCGCAGGCACCACCAGCGCACGGTTTCGGTAAAGCTCGCAGTTGATGTTGCGGCGACGGTTCTCGCCGTACCATTTGCGCTGCTTATCGAGAACGTTGTACAGATACGAATCGGCGCACAGCGTGGCCTCCTGGCCCAGATAACCCTGAATATAGCCACCGCCCGGATTGGTGAACGAGGCAAAGGCGAGCACGGCCATGTCGCAGAACTGCGCATAGCCACGACCGTTGTCCAAGATGGCCTGCGTGGTGGAGGCATCGAGCACGGTGACCTCGGGCAGAACCGGAGCGGGCTCCTCAGCAGGCGCGGACTCAGCTTCGGCGATTTCCTCGGCAGGCTCAGGCGCTGCCTCGGTCTCGGGCGCCGTCTCGGTCTCGGCAGCCTCCGCGCCCTCGACGTCCTCGGCAACCTGTTCTTCGGTGGCCACAGCACTCTGAACCTTGGCCTTCATCGCCGAGACAAAGCCGGCAGGCATACCGTCAAACTCGCGCACGCCGGCGAGTGAGCGCTCGATGTCCTTGGCGCACGCTTCGGACACAGTTGCCACGTGACGCTCGGCGGCCTTGGCACGGGCCTCGCGCTTGGGATTGGGCTGACCCGCTCGGTTGGACCTGCGGTTACGGTTCCTGTTGTCGACGTCTGCCATACGTGGTCACCTTTCTCGGTCTCTGCCGCTATCGGCTTTTCCCATCCATGATACCCCGCCGCGTACAAAAAAGACGGCCCCGAAGGACCGCCTTTCGCATCGATTTGCACGCACGGCAAGCACCGCCGCAATTCGCCACTAGTCGCGACGGCCGAGGATGTTCAGAATGCGCAGGAACACGTTGATAATATCCACGAACAGGTTAGAGGCCATAAGCACGGCGTTGGGCAGCGTAGGCGGCACCGTCGTGGCAACATAGGTGTCGTAGCCAATAAAGCCGGCGAACACCACGATCACGATCAGGTCGGTGATGGTCTGTGAGACGCCCATGAACATCAGCACGATCTCAACCAGAATAGTAGCGAGCAGAATGCCAAAACCGATGCCATATACGCGCTGGAAAAACTTGGGGAACGTCACGCCCAAGGCGCCAAAGACAAAGGTGATGGCGGCCGTGGCGATAAAGGCAGTGTTGATGGTGGGCAGGTCGTAGTTGGCAAGGCCAAACGACGCGGTCAGGCCAAAGGTGCTCGCAAAGATTACGTAGCCCACAAGGGACAGGCCCACGGACTGCTTGCTGGCGGCGGCCGACATCATGACCATGCCGACGATGGTCAAAATAAATGAGCCAAAGACCAGCGGCAAAGCGGCGCCGCTCATCATCATGCGCGCAAACGACATGGTGCTCGTAAAGTAAGCACCGACGCCCATGGCGCAAAAGCCCAAAAAGATCAGGGCAGACATGACAAGGTTGTACGCGCGCGGCGACATCTCCTTGGCACGGCTTGCACCGGTCTCGATGGGGCCGTTCTGATAGCCCTGGATATCGTTCATACTTCGTCCTTTCAAAAAGCGCACGACAGCGCCGTAGGTGACAAGATTCCTGCCATTGTACCCGAATGCCGCACGTCCTTACCTACGGCGCTCGCCCTCAAGCGTACGATCAAAGGCCCAGACCCACCAACGCATCACGTGTGCCTGCGAGCCGTCTGCCCGCTCGCGCGTCTGGTCCTCCAGATACAACTCGGTCGCGTGCCCGCCAAAACGCACCTTATATGTTGCCGTACGGATGCCGTAGACCATCAGGCCAAACCCGGTGGTCGAGATAATTTCGTCGATCGTAAAACAACGGCCGTCGACCCAGCAGACGGTGACCGGCACGACCTGTCCGCCCGCGAGGATGCGGGCCACGACGTCCACATACTGCTTGTGCACGCGCCGAGTTTTGCCGTCTGTCTGTCGATATTCCATGCCTCCTATTATCGAACGCATGTTTGCATGTTGTAAAGCGAACAGACTGTGGTTTTGGAGTGTCGTAGTAATCGCACGTGTCCGCATGGCGTGTTAGCAAAAAGAACACCCGCGGTCAACAGGGCTAATATTCAATTTTAGTGCCAAAAAGTTCACTTCTCCCATCAGAACTCGGTAAAGAGACCCGCAGGAGGTGATACGATTTATCATGTTTTTGTAACGTGTCTGCAAACTTCGAGAAAGCCCATATATGGACGTAACGTTCTCAACCTTCCTCGGCCAAATTGTGTCGAACCCAGTCCTTGCCGTCACCGTGATCCTCGCGTTGGGCGCCATCTTCGTCAATGGATGGACCGACGCGCCCAACGCCATCGCGACCTGCGTCACTACGCGTTGCATGCCCGCCCGCGCCGCCATTCTCATGAGCGCCGCATTCAACTTCCTCGGCGTGCTCATCATGACGCACTTTAACGCGAGCGTCGCCAACACCATCTCACATATCGTCGACTTTGGCGGAAACAGCACCATGGCGCTCGCCTGCCTATGCGCGGCGCTGTTCTCCATCGTCGTCTACGGCGCCACAGCGTCGCGTTTTGGCATCCCCACCTCGCAAAGCCACAGCCTTATCGCCGGCCTGACCGGTGCCGCCATCGCCCTCGGCGGTGCGAGTAGCGTCAACGTCCACGAGTGGATGAAGGTCATCTACGGCCTGGCGCTCTCCATCGGCCTGGGCTTTGTCATGGGCTGGGTCCTGTGCAAGCTCGTCTCGATTCTTTTCGCCGCCGCCAACAGGCGACGTGCCAATGTCTTCTTTAAATATGCTCAGATCGCAAGTGCCGCGGCCATGAGCTTTATGCACGGCGCGCAAGATGGACAAAAGTTTATCGGCGTGCTCTTTTTAGGTGTCGCCTTTGCCAGCGGACAGACGAGCGTCGGCGACGCCGGCATCCCCATCTGGATCATGCTGCTGTGCTCGGCCACCATGGGCATCGGCACCAGCGTGGGCGGTGAGCGCATCATCAAGTCTGTCGGCCAGAGCATGGTCAAGCTCGAAAAGTACCAGGGCTTCTCCGCCGACCTGGCGGGCGCCGCAAACCTGCTGCTTGCCACGCTCACCGGCATCCCCGTGTCCTCCACGCACATCAAGACCTGCGCCATTATGGGTGTCGGTGCCGTCAAGCGCCTCTCGGCGATCAACTTCGGTGTCGTCAAGGACATGATGTTCACCTGGTTCTTCACCTTCCCCGCCTGCGGACTTATCAGCTTTGTCATGGCCAAGCTGTTCATGATGTTCATCTAGTCAAACCGAACGTCCATCCGGACCGCAATACCTCGCCCACCCGTCTTCGCCTCGAAAGGACCCACTCATGGCAAAGAAACCCGATTCGTTCTACTTTGACAACTACGTCGCCTGCGCCGACCTTGCTGTCCAGGCCGCAGAGTTGCTCATCAAGATTTTTGAGAACTTTGATCCCGCGCATATCCACGACATGCTCGAGGAGATGCATGCGATTGAGCATGCGGCCGACAAGAAGCACCATGAGCTCGAGGATGCCCTGCTCACTGCCTTTATCACCCCGCTTGAGCGCGAGGATCTGGACCTGATGAGTTGCTCGCTCGACACTGTGCTTGACCGTATCGAGGGCGTCGTGCAGCGCGTCTACTTCACCAACATCCAGAGCATCCATCCCGACGCCATCGTCATCGCCCACAAGGTGACTGACGCCTGCCGCGCCATGAAAGACCTGATGGTCGAGCTGCCCAACTACCGCAAGTCCAAGACCCTGCGCGAACTCGTCATCCAGATCAACACCATCGAGTCCGAAGCCGACGAGCTCTATATCAACGCCATGCGCAACCTGCACGTTAACGGCAAGGACCCGCTCGAGGTCATCGCCTGGCGTGACGTGTACGCCTTCCTGGAGTACTGCGCTGACTGCTGTGAGAATGTGGCCGATGTTGTGGATTCGATTGTCATGAAGAACAGTTAATTGGGGGGTACGCGTCCCACCGGCGAAGGCCCGGCACCTATTTGCTTTCTCACTCCGGCTGCACGGCAGAGTCGTTCGAAAGTAAATAGGTGCCGGGCTTTCGCCTTGCGTACCACCGTTGGGAACTTTAGCTGATACTTTGAAAGCGATGGGGCTTTTGTTGGCGGGGCCTTTGGGCCCGACTGGGAACTTTGGGGCCGCCTTAAACGTTTGGGTGAATGGTGCTTTGGGTACCCTTTGTTTTACTTTGGATTGATTCGTTGAATTTGGAGGGCTTGGTTGTGAATTATTTGGATCTGGCTCGGTCTCGGTATTCTTGTCGTTCGTTTGAGGACCGTCCTGTTGAGCAGTCGGTGGTGGATGCCATTGTTGAGGCGGGGCGTATTGCTCCTTCTGCTTGCAATAATCATCCAAGCCGTGTGATGGTGCTTGATGCTCCGGAGTTGTTGGAAAAGGCTGCTGCTTGTCAGCCGCGCTTTGCTCGTGATGGGTCTATCTTTGGCGCTCCGCTTATCTTCCTTATTTGCAGCGTTACCGATGATGCCTGGGTGCGCCCGTATGATCAGATGAACTCGAGTGCCATCGATACTTCGATCGTCTGCGATCAGATGATGATGGAGGCCACCGAGCAGGGCCTGGGAACGTGCTGGGTATGCCATTTTAAGCCTGGGGTGGCACAGGAGCAGTTCAATCTGCCCAAGGGCGTCTATCCCTATCACATGCTCGTCTGTGGATATCCTGCCGACCACATCGCCGATCCCGAGCATCGCGAGGCCCGTACCATTCCCCTCTCCGACTTCCTCCTCAAGTAGGTTTTGGGACATGCCTTAAAACCTACCCTTGACCGCTCACCCGTTCGCCGAGTTCTGCGCCATTATGTGCAGGGCTCGGTTTTTTATGTTACGCACTCCGGCACAGTCATAAAAAAGGACCCGCAAGCTGCGGGTCCTTTCTAGGCACTAAATTGTAGGCCGAATGTTAGTCCAGGTCGTCGGCAGCAAAGTTGTCGATCGGGGCGAAGGGATCGGCCACGGGGACAACCGGGTCAGCGACGGGCAGCGGCTCGGCGGGAACAGTCACTGCAGGAGAAGCGGCAGAACCGACCGGCGTGGAAGCCATCAGATCGGCCGGGAAGGAATTCTGGGCATCGTCCATGAAGTGCTGGATGAGCTTGAGATACTCTGCCTTGAACTCCTCACGGGAAGCCTTGAGACGATCGATCTCCTCGAGCTCGGCCTGCTTCTCGGTCAGAGCCTGGCGGATAACCTCGCGGGCCTTGGCGTCAGCCTCGTTGCGGATACGCTCAGCGTTCTCGTTGGCATCGTTGACGATGGTCTCAGCGGTCTGCTGGGCAGCGATCAGGGCAGCGGAAATCTGGCGCTCCTGAGCGGAGAAGTCAGGGGCGGGAGCAGCCACGGGGGCGGCAGGAACGGCCTGGGCGGCAGCATCCTGAGCCTGGGCAAGCTGGGCCTGCGTATCGGCAAGCTGCTGCTCGGTAGCAGTCAGACGACCCTTAAGGTCGACGATCTTAGCGAGCATAGCGTCAACCTCGGAGGACAGCGTCTCCAAGAAGACGTCGACCTCGGCAGGATCGTAGCCACGCTTGGCCTCAGAGAAAGTCTGAGCCTGGATGTCTGCAGGGGTAATAGCCATAACAAGTCTCCTTTTTCATCGCCTCGGCGCTACACGCCCGACGTAAGTTACTAAGACAGTTCTACACGAGTATACCTATAAGAAGCTGCAGAACCAGCCTCTGCACCAACTGCAACGCAATAATCGCAACGACCGGCGAAAAATCGATACCGCCCATCGGCGGGATGAAACGACGGAACAGGTTGAGCCACGGACCGCACACGCTATCAAGCACCGCAGCAATATCCTGAAGCAAACCACCCTGCTTCATGGGAATCCACGTCATAAAGCAGTAGACGACAATGAGCGTGGAATAGAAGTTGAACAGCGTGTTGACCAGCTGGACGATAGTGTAGATGTTGATGGGAATCTCCTCGTCTTGTCTTTACTTAAGGTAGCCGTCGGCACGAAGCTTCTTGAGATCGGAATCTTTGACCTCGCAACCGGCGGGCAGCACCATGAACACGCGGTCGCCCACCTCCTTGACCGTGGCACCCAGACCGCAGGCAAAGCCGTAAGAGAAGTCCAAGACGCGCTTGGCAACTTCGGTGCGTACGCCCACAAAAATCAGTGCGACAGGCTGCTTGGTGCGAACGCGGCGCACCACAGTCTCCACGTCGTCATAGCTCTCGGGGCGCAGGACATAGGCCGGCAGCTGCGGCGTGGCGTTGATGATATTGCTCGCATAGGCCGAGGCATCGCTCGGTGCAGGCGCGGGTGCAGCGGCGGCACGGGCGCGGGTATTCTCGGCGTAGCTCGACGGCGTGTCATAGGCACCGGGACGATAACCGCTCGCAACACTGTCCTGCGAGCGCGAAGGCGGGTTATACGTCGTGGCATGGCGGGAGTCATCGCCGACCAGCTGACCGGAGCGCGTATACACGGCAACCGACTCAGCTTCACCGCGGCGCGTCTGACCAAGCAGGCCGTTGCTCGGCTCGTCTTGGGTGTAGAAGCCCTCGCCCGAAGCACCGCTGTAGCCGTTGCCCTGATAACTATCGTCATAGCCGTCATCGTAGCCGTAGTCGTCGTCCTGGCCATAACCCTGGTCGTAACCCTGCTGGCCGCCCAGGTGCATCTTATTTTTAATCTCGTCAAGGAAGCCCATGGTTGTGTCCTCTCGCGGTTTAGTGCAGGCGCCCCGATAATCAGTGCGCACTTCAGAGCCTTATTTTACTGCAAACTCCGGGCTAAATACTACCCTGCCCAGGCGAACGAGCGTAGAGCCCTCCTCAAGGGCAGGCTCAAAGTCCTCGCTCATGCCGCAGGAAAGCTCAGGCAGGTTCAAATCGGGATGCGCCGCCTCCAGCTCATCCCTCAGCTCACGAAGCCCCGCAAAGGTGCGGCGTGCCACATCCTTATTCCCCCGGGGCGCCATAGTCATAAGCCCCTGTACGCAAATTCCCTCAAGTTCCGCAAGCTCGCCCGCGTCGGCACGAATCTCATCGGGCGAAAAGCCTCCCTTCGACTCCTCACCACTCACATTGACCTCAATGAGCACACGCTGGGGGCCGGCGAGCTCGCCTGCCTCAATCTTGCGGACAGCACGGCTCGAGATCGCCTGCGCCAGATGCAGCGAACCCACCGAGTGAATCAGCTCGGCTGAGCCCAGCACCGCATTGATCTTATTGGTCTGCAGGTTGCCGATCATATCGAAGCGCACCTCGGGCAGCTCCGGATGCTCCGCCAGACCCGTGAGCTTGCGAACCAGCTCCTGCGGGCGATTCTCGGCAAAATGGCGATACCCCGCCTGGATGGCGGCAACGGTCTCATCGACACCAACGGTCTTGGACACGGCAATGAGGCGCGCGGCGTCGTGGGGACGGCCTGCGCGATCGAGCGCCGCATAAAAACGTTCCAGAATCTGCTCGCGGCGAGCGCGCATCAAGTCCAAATAGTTATCCATTGCCAATCGCCTCCGCTGACAGCCAAACAAGTAGTCCCATGCTATCGCAAGAGCGCGGCCCCGCATGTGCAAGGCCGCGCTCACTTAGGTATTTACAATCTTTCGACGAACGGAATTACTTACTCCTCGTCGTCCTCGCCATCGTCCTCGTCCTCAAGATGATCGAGCAGGTAGCGAAGACCCTCGCTGACCTCGTTAGTGGGCACCTTGGCAACGTAGCGAGCGTCGACGGCGGGCCTCATGATAACACCCTCGCCCGAAGGCACGCGCATGCTCTCGAGCTCATCCTCATCAGTGCAGGCGATATCACCGGCAGTCATACGCTGTCCGGTCAACAGGAAGGTCAGACGGCAGGCGGCATCGATGGAAATCGAGGCGATGCGATCGAGATAGCGCGATACCATGATGGCGCGGCGCAGGTCGTCATAGTTGCTGTCGTCGTCCATAAAATCGCCCGTGTCCATGCGGTTAAAGGTGCGGAAGAACTTCTCGTAGGCGGCGTGCACTGGCTCGTCCTCGACGGCCAAGTTGCAGATGATGGACATGTCGTTGGTGACGAGCGCAGAAAGCGAAGAGCCCAGCACCTGGTAGACGGCCTCAGCCTCGGCCTCGACCGTGCCGACAAGCTCCTTGGGCAGCGAGATGTCGGCCTTGATCATATGACGCGTGGCGCGGCAAATCTGGCGAACCTTATCGGTCATGCGCTGCAGGTTAAAGTCGACGTAGATGATCGTCTGCAGCAAGCGGAAGTCGGAGGCGACCGGTGACTGCGTGGCAATCAGGTTGTAGCAGACGGCCTCCAGGTTGGCGCAGCGTGCGTCAATCGAAAGCGTGCGCTTCTTGGTCTTGGTGGCGAGCTTGCGGTCGTCGGTCACATAGGCCTTCACGGCATCGTGGAGGGCCAGATCGACGGCCTCGTAGATGCTCAGCATCTCGTGACGGGCCTCGATGAGCTGACGGGAAAACAGTTTGCGCATGGTTCACTCCAATCAGTTGGGTGCGGTCATGCCGCCCGCACAGTGAATACGCACCGGACCAGATCCGATCGGCTTGGGACTAGTCGCACCGATCAGCCAAAGCGGCCGGTGATATAGTCTTCCGTCCGCGAGTCCACCGGGCTGGTGAAGATCGCGTCGGTTTGACCATACTCGATGAGCGTAGCGGGCTCGCCGGCAACTTCCTGCAAGAAGAATGCGGTGTAGTCGCTAATGCGAGCTGCCTGCTGCATTGAATGCGTGACGATGATGATCGTCATCTCGGGCGCCAGCTCGGCCATCAGATCCTCGACCTTAGAGACGGACGTGGGGTCGATGGCGGAGCAGGGCTCGTCCATCAGAAGGACATCGGGTTGCACCGCAAGCACGCGCGCGATGCACAGACGCTGCTGCTGACCGCCCGAGAGCGCCAAACCATCCTTGTTGAGCTGATTGGATACCTCTTTCCAGAGGTTGGCGCGCTTGAGCGATTCTTCCACGATGTCATCGAGGTCACTTTTGCTAGTCACGCCCTGCAGACGAGGGCCAAAGGCGACATTCTCGTAGATGGATTTAGGAAATGGGTTGGGCTGCTGAAAGATCATGCCCACGCGACGACGGAGATCGACCGGGTCGACACCCTCGGCATAGATATCGTTGCCGTCGAGCGTCATGGTGCCCTCGACGCGCGTGCCCTCGATCAGGTCATTCATGCGGTTGATGCAGCGCAAAAACGTCGACTTGCCGCAGCCCGAAGGGCCAATGAAGGAGGTGATGGCGTTTTTGGCGATGTTGAGGTCAAGCCCCGTCAGCGCATGAAAGTCACCGTACCAAAAGTTGAAATCCTTGGCCGTAATGGCCGCTTGCTCCAACGTGGGAGCGGACTGATAAACGGACATGGGACTCCTTAACTAGCGACGCTTGCGCGACAGGAAGCGCGCAAACAGGTTGAAGGCCAAAATGATCACCATCAGCAAGAGCGCGGTGCCGTAGGCTGCGTTCATGTTGATGCCGTCGTTGGCAAGCAGGTACAGGTGAACCGTCATGGGGCGGCCGGAATCGAGCGGCGAAATAGGCAGGTTGATGGCCTGGCCCATGGTGTAGAGCACCACCGCGGTCTCGCCAATGGCACGGCCGATGGCGAGGACGATGCCGGTGGCGATGCGGCCAAAGGCAGAAGGAAGCACGATCTTGGAGACAACCTGCCACTTGGTGGCGCCCAGGCCGTACGCGCCCCAACGGATATAGCGCGGAACGGCGCGAATGGCCTCTTCGGTGGTGCGCATGACGATGGGGAGCATCAAGAGCGCAAGTGCCAGAGCGGCAGAGACCATCGAAAGGCCCAGGCCCATAGCCTCGACAAACAAGGCGTAGCCAAACAGGCCCATAACGATGGAGGGCACCGAGGCCAAAGCGTCAGCAGCGTAGCGAATGAGCTCGACGACCTTGCCCTGCTTGGCGTACTCGGCCAGATAGACGGCTGCCAGCACAGCGATCGGCGTGCAGATAAGCATGGCGAGCGCCGTCACGTAGACGGTCGAGACGATCGTGGGCCAAATTCCGCCCTCGGCGTTGACGCCCTGGGGCCAACCGAAGATAAAGTCGAGCGAGATGTGTGGCAGGCCGTTGATGACCACGTAGGCGATGATAGCGACCAGCACCAGCGTGGTGATGTAGGCAGCGGCACGAAACACGCCAAGCATGATCTTGTTGGACAGGTCCTTGTTGATGCGGCCCTTCTTGCCGTGGGAAAGGGCACGCTTGATGCGCTCGCGCGACGAGGTCGTATCGACCGTCGTGTCAACGGAATCGGACATAGCCTACCCCCTCTTCTTCTTGGAAATCAGACGGACGATACCCACCAGCGTGGCGGAGATGATAAACAGGACCACACCCATGCCGAACAGCGCCGAGCGGTGCAGACCCGAGGAATAGCTCATGTCGAGCGCAATCTGGCTCGTGAGCGTCGAGATGGGGCTCGCAATGCTGTCGGGAATAACCGGGGCGTTACCTACGACCATGAGCACGGCCATGGTCTCGCCGATGGCACGGCCCATACCCAGCACGATGGCATCAACGATACCCAGCTTCGCGGCAGGTAGCACGACCTTATAGATGGTCTGCCACTTTGTGGCGCCCATGGCATACGATGCCTCGCGAATGCCCATGGGAATGGAATTGAGAGCATCGATGGTGAGCGTGGTGATGGTAGGGACGATCATGATGGCGAGCACAAACCACGCCGTCAGCGCACCAAAACCAAGGCCGCCGGTCAGTTGTGCGATAAACGGGCGGATGATGATCATGCCAAAGAAGCCGTAGATGATGGAGGGTATGCCCGCCAGCAGGTCAACGGCGGGGCTGATGAGCTTGCGCACGCGCTTGCCGGCGATCTCGACCAGGTACACGGCCGTGCCCACACCTAGCGGCACGCCCATGGCGAGCGCACCGACGGTCACCAGACCTGAGCCGGCAAGCAGCGACATGATGCCGTAGTGGCCCTCAGAGGGCGCCCACGTAAAGCTAAAGAAGTCCGCCAGACCGATGTCGGTAAAGACGGGCAGCGCCGAGTACGTGGTAAAGACAAAAATCAGGATGACGGTAACGACCGCCAAAAACGCGCAGGCAAAGAAGATCCACTGCAGCGCCTTCTCCTTGATATAGGTACTGCGCGATACGAGCGCCAGCTCGCGCTTCTTGGGTGCCTGAGCATTCTGCTCAGTCTGGGAGTTTTCCTGTGCTTCCATGCTACTCACTCCCCTTCTCGTCGTTGGTGACGGGAATAAAGCCCGCCTCGCGAATCTGCTTGTCCATCTTTTCGGACGTCACGTAGTCGATGTAATCCTGCGCCTGCTGCGAAGGCGCACCCTTCACAAAGAAGTAAAGGTCGCGCGAGATGGGATAGCCGCCGCTCGCGACCGTCTTCTCGGACGCCTCAACATGATTGACCGAGACGGCCTTGACCGAGGTCTTGGCGTTGAGACTCTCGACAAAACCCAGCGAGATGTAGCCAATAGCGCCACGCGAGCGGGACACGACATCGCGTACCTGGCCCGTACCCGAAAGAACAGCCGAACGGCGATCGAACGGCGTGCCGTCCATCACGATGGTACGGAAGGCCTCGCGCGTACCGGACGCCTCGTCTCGGTTGATGACCTGAATCCTCAGGTCCTCGCCACCGACTTCTTTCCAGTTGGTGATCTTGCCGGCGTAGATATCGCGGAGCTGCTCGGTCGAGAGGTTATCGACGGGGTTGTCGTCGTTCACGATGACCGCAATACCGTCGTGGGCAATGACGATGGGAGTCAGGCCCAGATCCTGTTCGTCGGCATTGAGTCCACGGGAGGAGCTGGCGATATCGGCCGTGCCGGCGCTGACGGCCTCGATGCCAGCGGAAGAACCCAAACCGGAAACGAGCACGTCGATGCCGGTCTCCTCCTTAAAACCCTCGGCCGCAATCTCGGCGATAGGAAGGCAGGTCGTGGAGCCAGCGACGGTAATGGAAGAGGTGGAAGATCCCGAAGAACAGGCGCACAGCGTAAGCGTAAGCACAGCGACGCTCAGGACCGATACGATCTTTCTCATAGCATCACGCCGATCGCAGCATGGCGCCCACAGGTGCCACCCTCGTTGCGGTAGGAATAAAAGCGGTCGTTCTGACGCACAGTCGAAAGCTGGGTATCCACGATATTATCCGCGTCGACACCGACATCTACCAGCGCCTCGCAAATGGCAGCGGAAAGATTGAGCATGCGAGAGGTGCTCGCATCGATGCACGAGAACTCGGCGGCAAAGCGATCCATGAGTTCCTGGGATACCTCATATTCGTCACCCAAGATATGGGGGCCGATATAGGCGGAAACGTCGCTCGCATCGCAGCCGGCAGCATCGCAAAGCGCCTGGCACGCCTTGGCGGAAATACGTGCAATCGTGCCCTTCCAACCGGAGTGCACCACGGCAAATCCGCCGGGGGCCACCAGCACCACGGGAACGCAGTCGGCAAAGCAGAGCAGCACGGGCACGTTATGCGCCGTGCAGACGATGGCATCACAGCCCTCGGCAATCTGCTCGCGAACGTCCTCAAGGTCATCGGCGCCGTTCGAGGTCACCGCAACGATATGATCACCATGGACCTGATTGGGAACGAGCAGGTTGTGCTCGCACTCGGCGGCACCCATAGCCTCGAGCGCACGACGACGATTTTCTTGAACAGCAAAGGGGTCATCGCCAACATGCGAGCCCAAGTTGAGTGAGGAGTACGCATCTTCGGAAACGCCACCGGCGCGCTCGGTGAAGGCAAAGCGAACAACGGATGTCGCGCCCTCCACCAACGTAACTCCATCATGGTCGACACGCGAAACTTTGTCCGCACGTGCTGCCATACTAAAGCCTCCTAATAACACAAGTACCGCGGCATCGCCGCTACAGCCCGCGTTTATACGGCTGTCATACTTCTCTAAAAGGATACCTGCTGCGCTGGAGGCAATCGTAAAGGGAACGTAAAGAGATTGGATACTCGGGTTTACAGAGTCAAAACAAAAGGGGCGCACCCATACGGATGCGCCCCGGTGCAAAATAATGAGATGAACAACTTAGAAGCTGCCACGCTTGAGGAAGTCGGGAAGCTCAAACTGGTCGTTGCCAAAGTTGGGCAGCTCGGTACCACCGACGTTGCGGGTCGGAGCGGCCTGAGCCGGGCTGGCAGCCGGAGCAGTGCGCTGCGGCTCAGCGGAGGCAGCGGCCTTGCTCTGAGACTGCTGAGCAGCAAAGAGCTCGTCCTGACGGTTGACGTTGGAGTCGGAGAAGCCCGTAGCGATGACGGTGATACGCACCTGATCGCCCAGGGACTCGTCGACAACGGTACCGAAGATGATGTTGGCCTCGGGGTCGACGGCGTTGGCGACAACGTCGGCGGCGTCGCTGATCTCCTGGATGCCCAGGTCCTTGGAACCGGCGATGGAGAGCAGCACGCGCGTGGCGCCATCGATGGAGCTCTCGAGCAGCGGGCTGGAGATGGCCTGCTGGGCAGCGTCGACGGCACGGGTGTCCCCAGAGGCGGTACCGATACCCATCATGGCGGTACCGGCCTGCTTCATGATGGTCTTAACATCGGCGAAGTCCAGGTTGATGATACCGGGGACGGTGATGAGGTCGGTGATGCCCTGGGTGCCCTGGGAAAGGACGCCATCGGCAATCGCGAAGGCCTCGAGCATGGTGGTCTTCTTCTCGGCGATGTCGAGCAGCTTATCGTTAGGGATGACGATCATGGTGTCGACGCAATCGGAGAGGGTCTTAATGCCCTCCTCGGCGCTCTTCTTGCGCTTGCGGCCCTCGAAGGTGAAGGGCTTGGTCACGACGGCGACGGTCAGCGCACCGACCTCGTTCATCGCGATATCGGCAACGATGGGAGCAGCGCCGGTACCGGTGCCACCGCCCTCGCCGCAGGTGATGAACACCATGTCGGCGCCAGCGAGCGCCTCGGCAATGTCGTCGCGGGACTCATCGGCAGCCTTGCGGCCAACCTCGGGGTTGGCGCCGGCGCCCAGGCCGCGGGTAAGGTCGGTGCCGATGTGCACCTTGATATCGGCATCAGAGATCGCGAGTGCCTGAGCATCGGTGTTGATGGCAACAAACTCGACGCCGCGGATGCCCTCTTCGATCATTCGATTGACCGCGTTGGTACCGCCGCCGCCGACGCCGACCACCTTAATGACGGCAAGGTAGTTGTTGATCTCTGTCTCGTGCATGTCGGTCCTCCGAACAAAGGTTATAGCCATAGCATGGGTCGACCCCTGCGCACATTAACCTTCAGGTTGAAAGTAAATGCAAAGGTAAACCGTATTATGTTTGCACATTATGAACGTATCAGTCAAATAATTGACCGTGAAAACCAAACAAACCAGATAAACGGCGTGGTATGGCCCCTCAACAAAGCCATTTAGGATGCTAGGCGGTCGGTGCGTTCCTAAACGTGTAGTTGCCCGGAGAGCGCACATTGATATAGGTTACGCCCTCTACCTGCGAAAGTAGCTTGGTCACGATGCGTTCTTTCTTGGCGATATCATCCGAATCGCCCAGCGACACCTCGACGCCATTGTCGAGATTTGCCGAGATGGCCTCAACGGAAGGCGTGGAAATATCCTTCACCTGGCCCAAGAACTCGCTCGAAAAACCGCGTGCGTAATCCAGGCCGGCCTTGACGGCCTTGGAGCTCACCGCCCGACCCGAAACCGGTGCGACATCGGCCGAGACATCAGTCAACAGCACGGCACCGTAGTGCTTGGCAAGCGCCAGGGCCGCATCGATGCCGGTCAGGGTGTTGGCACCCTCCCCCGATGTAATGACGCTCCCTTGGTCGTCCACCTCGACAGACGTCGACAGCGGAGCGATCCAGGTGTCATCGTCTCCGATCGCCCAGGCAAGGTCGTCGGAACTGATATACGCAATGGCGATAACTTTACGCTCCGTCGGCGTGATGATAAGCGTATGGGGAAACTGGCGCTGGATATCCACGCCCGAGACCCACGGGTTTTGCTTGAGGCCCTCGGTGATCTGATCGGGATCCACGTTAAAGAGCGACGTGTTCTCGGGAAGATTGATGAGTTGCATGGCGTCGTGCTTGGTCACATGCTCGCTACCATAAATCTGAATATCGGTTGCGGCAAACAGGCCAGAGTTGATGACGACGATGGCAATAATGGCAAGTACGGCCACGGCTGCCAGGATGCCGCCCGCGATCTTGCCCTTACCCTTAATGGCAGAAGCGGCGTCGGCCGTCTTGCTTGCCATGGCACCCAGCGATGGCAGAGGATTGATGCCCTTTGTTGCCGAAGACGCCTTGGCGGCGGGTACCGATGTCAGTGAACGCGGCTTAGCGCCAGCAAACGTACGACTGGCATGCGGCGCACGAGCTCTCAGCGAAGGCCTGGTCGTCGTCATGGGTCGGGAGGTCTTGGTGCCCATCGCCGGCTTGGGCGTCACCGAAGGACACGGAGCCGGACGACTCGTCTTTTTAGAAGCGGGGCGTCCTCCCAGCTGCGAGCCGACGACCGGGCGCTTGGCAGGACGAACGGGCCCAACAGACTTGGAGGGCATGGCAGGCTTATGTTGAGGCTGGGCAGGCGCGCCGGAACGCCCTCCGGCGCGGCGGAAGGTTGGTTTCGTCGCTCTAGAAGCCGAGGAATTTAACTTCCGGTCTGAGCTCGATGCCATACGCCTCCCTCACCTTTCCGTGAACATGCCTGATAACCGCGGCCACGTCATCGGCCGAGGCGGTTCCGTTATTAACGATAAAATTAGCGTGTACGGGCGAGACTTCCGCACCGCCAACCGAAAAACCCTTTAATCCACAATCCTCAATCAACTTGCCCACACTTGCGTCGGGCGGGTTGCGAAAGACCGATCCGCAGGATGCACGGCCCATGGGCTGCGTGCGCTTGCGGCGCGTCAGGTACCGCTCCATGCGCTCGCGAATGTCGGCCTTAGGCGCGGCCTTGAGCTTAAGCACGCACTCGAGAATGATCTCGTTACGCGGCAGGCTGCACTCGCGATATCCCCAAGCGATCTCGGACCCTGCATAGTGCTTAATACCGGACACCGGATCAAACGTGACCACGTCCTCGACAAGGGAGCCAATCCACTCGCTCCGCGTGCCTGCGTTCATGGACACGGCGCCGCCGACCGAACCGGGAATACCGACCGCGAACTCAAGGCCCGAAAGCCCACGCGACAAGGCGTCGTTGACCAAACGCGCGAACATCACGCCCGCACCAACGGTCAGCGTGCAACCGTCCTCGGCAACAACCGTGCGCTGGAACTCACGTCCCAGCGAGATAACGGCGCCGCGATAACCGGCATCGGCAACTAGGAGGTTGGACCCCTTACCGATAATCACCCACGGCACCCGCTCACGGTCAAGCACCGCCACGGCGCGACGCAGGGCATGATAGCTATGGCACGTCACAAAAAGGTCGGCCTTGCCGCCGATACGATAGCTTGTATGGCGTGCAAGACGTTCGTCCTCGACCACATCCGTGTCGATCATGCCCGAAAGCGCCATGACGGCGTTAAACAGACCCATAGAGGTTAAGCGTCTTTCTTGGCAGTCAGATACTCGATGAACTCGGGGCCGACGGTCGTAACGTCGCCGGCACCCATGGTGAGCAGCAGGTCGCCCTCGCCCACGAGCTTCTCAAGCTCATGGTTGAGCTCAAGACGGCTGGAGCAGTACACGACCTCCTTGCCGGGGTGCTTGGCGCGAACGGTATCTGCGAGCATCTTGGAGGTAACGCCCGGAATCGGCATCTCGCCGGCGGAGAATACATCGATCAGCAGCAGCTTATCGGCGTTGGCAAAGGCATCGGCAAAGTCATCGCACAGAGCCTGCAGGCGCGAATAGCGATGCGGTTGGAACACGACATCGACATGTTTGTAGCCCAGCGAAGAGGCGGCAGCGAGCGTCGCCTTGATCTCGGTGGGATGATGGCCGTAATCGTCAACCACCGTGATACCGTCGATATCGCCCACGTGGGTAAAGCGACGGCGGACGCCCTCAAAACTCGAAAGTGCCCGAGCGGCGGCATCGATATCGAGGCCTAGGACATGCGCGACGGTCAAGACGGCCGTGGCGTTGAGCATGTTGTGACGACCGGGGTTGCTCTTAATCTCGACAGCGTGCTCGGTGCCGTCCTCAAAGCGAACGATAAAGTCGCTCTGGATGCCCTTGACATCCGGATGTACGCAGACGATGTCGTTGTTCTCGGCAAAGCCATAGGAAAGCACATGACGGCCCGTCGACTTGGCGAGCTCGACCAGATGCGGGTCCTCGCCGCAAACGATGACGGTGCCTTCCTCGCCCACCAGCCCCATAAACTTGGCAAAGGTGGCCTCGATCTCCTCGATGCCCGAGTAGTGATCGAGATGGTCGGCCTCGACGTTGGTCACGATGACCACGTTGGGGTTCAGGAACAGGAACGAGCTGTCGGACTCGTCGGCCTCGGCGACAAAGTAGTCACCCGAGCCGTTCTTGCCGTTGGTGTCGTAGCCCTCGACGATGCCGCCGATTAAAAAGCTGGGGTCCAGACCCATGCGATCGAGCATCGTGGCGCACATCGAAGACGTCGTGGTCTTGCCGTGCGTGCCGGCAACGGCGATGGTGGTGTAGCCGTGGCCCAGGGCCGAGAGCATCTTGGCACGGGGCCACACGGGAATACCGAGCTCGCGGGCACGCACGAGCTCGGGGTTGGACTCGGGAATAGCGGTGGAGACCACAACCACGTCGGGCTTGACCTCGTCGATCGTCGCAGCCTCGTGGCCCACGTGGACCTTCACGCCGGCGCGGGTAAGCTGGCGAATATAGCGCGACGTCTTAAGATCGGAGCCGGTAACGGTATAACCGCGCTCGTGCAGGACGAGGGCGATGCCGCTCATGCCGGCGCCACCGATACCGATAAAGTGGGCGCTCTTGAACTCGGGCGCGGAGGTTGCAGTCTGGGAATCAGCCATGTGCTCGTGTACTCCTTGCGTAAACACTGCCTGTAACCCGTTAACTGTACCGCACCTACCGCATCCGCGCGAGGGCGACCGGCGATATCCCGTCTAACTAACGCAATCCCTCTACCGCGTCGGCCAAAAGTGCGGCGGCACGGTCCTGGGCCAAGCCACGCGCCGCCTGACGCATGGCATCACGCGCCGCAGCGTCATCGATCAGGTGCAGCAGCTCGTCGGCAAAGGCAGGGGCGTCGATATCGGCATCGGCGCATAGCACGCCGGCACCGGCATCGACCAGGTAACGCGCATTCGTAGTCTGGTGGTCGGCCGTAGCGTGCGGATACGGCACGAGTACCGAGGGCACGGCAAGCGCAGCGATCTCGGCCACGCTCGAGGCGCCGGAACGCGAGAGCACCAGATCGGCCGCAGCCAGCATATCGCCCATGTTGTCGATGTAGGGCTGGACACGATAGCGCTTCGCCTCCTCGGGCGTCAGCGCCAAGGCGCGCTCGGTCTCCTCAAAGCCGTCGGCACCCGTCGAATGCAAAATGTAGAGATTCCCGCGGGTCAGCAGCTCACTCTTGAGCGAGGCAACGCGCTCGTTGAGATGCCGAGCACCGAGTGAACCACCAAAGACGAGCAGAAGCGTCGCGTCCTCGGGCACACCGAGCGTCTTGCGGCCGCGAGCGCGATCGCCCTCGATCACCGAACGACGCACGGGATTGCCCGTCATGAGCACATGGTCGGGGTCGCCCTCGCGCTCAAAGACCGCGCGGGCCGCAGGTACCGAAATGCACACGCGGGCGGCATGTGAGTTCATCATCTTATTGGCCAGACCCGGAACAGAGTTCTGCTCGTGCAGCAGATACGGAACGCCGGCGCTCTTGCACCAATCCAGCAGCGGGACCTCAACGTAAGCACCAAAGCCGATAGCGGCATCGGGCTTACCGACCTTCGAGAAGTGACTGGCAAGCGCACGCTTCGCCTTGTTGACGCGCCACAGCGAGGTCAGCGCCGTCCAGGGACGCGAGCGATCGAAGCCCGTGACCGTGATGGGCACAAAATCGAATCCGGCCTCGGGAACCAGACGGCCCTCGAGCTTGCGCGATTGGCCCACGAACACAACGTGATGACCGCGGTCACGCAGCTCCTCGGCCAGGGCGAGCGCGGGGTTGATATGTCCTGCCGTGCCGCCAGCTGCAATAGCAACGGTCATCTTATCGGTCATGGTAATCCCTTCGTACACGCGGCCCCTGGTCATCGGTGCGCAAACGCGCCGATGGGTCCGAATTCAAATCGATTCGATTATATCCACCGTACGCATTGCGAGGAGTGGGACGCTGAGGACGACCTTGCGGCGCCGTTCGCTGACGCGGACGGGCTTCCGGCTCGGTCGCAGAGCCATCCAGGACGGTAAAGTCGTTACGCGAAGATCGATAGCCGCGCACGTGGGGCATGCCGGCGGTACTCTCATCCATAACGGCAAAGCTCTCGCGGCGACGGTCGTACTCATCGCGACGGGCACTCTCATACGAAACGCGCAGGATCAGACCGGCGAGCATAAGCGACACAATAATCGACGAGCCACCGTAGCTAATAAACGGCAGCGGCTTGCCCGTCATGGGAAACACATTGAGAATACCCAGCGCGTTGATCAAAAACTGCACCGCAAGGATGACCGCGGAACCCGATGCCATAAGTGCTCCGCGACGGTCGCTCGCCTGCTCGGCAATGCGAAACGCCGAGTAGATCAGCATCGCAAATACCAAGAAGAACAGCACGGTTCCGATAAAGCCAACTTCCTCGCCGATAATAGCCAAGATGTAGTCGTTATGCGCCTCGGGCAAATACGAGTACTTCATGGTGGAGTTGCCGATACCGCGACCGAATAGGCCGCCCGAGGCAAACGCCATGATGGCAAGCGTTGCCTGATAGCCGTCACCATATTCGTCTGCCCAAGGATTCCAAGCAACCTCGACACGCGTCATACGATACGGCTCGGCGATAAGGGCGATCGCAATGACGGCGATGCCGGCAACGACCGTCCAAACGATATATTTGGGGTCCAATCCCGCAAACAACGCCATGCACATGAGGGTCAACAAGATGATCAAAACGGTGCCGAAATCGGGCTGAATAAAGATCAGAAAGAGAGAAATGCCGAGGTAGACGCCCATCTTGCGTAGAAACTCGTTGATGTTGCCGCCGGGCGAAAAGATGCGGTCGAGCATGATTGCCGAATACGCGATGGCGAACGGCTTTAAAAACTCAGACGGCTGGAACTGAATACCGGCGATGTTGAGCCAGCGCGTGGCGCCACGACTGCCGCTGCCCACCAAGAACACCAGAAACAGGAGCCCTATCATGCCTATGAGGAAAATCCTGAGCACGTCTTCCCCAAACCAACTGTCCGGCAAGATGCGCACGATGGCAACCATAGCCAGCACGCCAACTCCGGCAAACGCGGCCTGTCGAGACAGGAAAAACGTCGCCGAACCATTCTCGTGCAGCGCCTCGACCGAAGATGCCGAGTACACCATCAGCAAGCCAAAGCAAACCAAGCTAAACAGGCAGGCCATAAATATCAAACGGGGGCGCATGATGCGGGCGGGGACGCCGGCAATATAGCGTTCACCGAACGTCTGCCCGCCGTGTCCGGAACGCGGCGTGCTACGCAGCGAGGAAGCACGGTCCGAGTCGGGCCTCCTCATATCACTTCGGGGGCTCCCCTCTCTCACTGGCAACCCCTATTCCGTTTGCGATTTCGCTGCTGCAGCAAGCTGGGCAACATAGTCCTTAAACACGCGACCGCGCTCCTCGTAGCCCGAGAACTCGTCGAACGAGGAGCAAGCGGGCGAAAGCAGGATCACGTCGCCGCGGCTCGAGAGCGAGCGGGCAACGTCAACGGCATCGCGCAGATCATCGGCCTGGGCGATATCCACGTCACCATCGACATCGGCCTCGTCCATAGCGGCGGTAAAGCGCTCGCGCGCATCTCCAAAGCAAACGACCGAGCGCACGTTGTCCATAACGACGCGGGCAAAGTCCGCAAGCGGCGTGCCCTTATCGTGGCCACCGAGCAGCAAAATCACATCGTCGTCGGGAAACGCCGTCAGAGCCTTTTCGACCGCATCGGTGTTCGTTGCCTTGGAATCGTTGACGTAGCGCACGCCATCGATCTCGCCGCAGGGTTCCACGCGGTGTTCGAGCGGCTGGAACGATGCCAAACCGCGGCAAATGCCCTCGGGATCGGCACCGACGGCCAGAGCAGCCGTGGCAGCACAAAGGGCGTTGATGACATTGTGATGGCCCGAGATCCTGAGCTCGGACGTGGCGACAAGCTGAGTCTCGACGCCCTTCAGGCGAACGACCATCTTGCCGTCGCGCACAAAGGCGGCGTCTGCACCCTCGGGCTCGTCAAAAGCGACCTTGCAGATGCGGCGAGACGGTGTGTAGATGCACTCATCGAACTCATGGATGCCGGCATCCTCAACGTCGATAACCACGAGGTCGTCGTCGACCATATTCTCGAACAACTTGATCTTGGCAAGCGCATAGTTCTTGTGGCTCTTGTGCCAGCCCAGGTGGTCGGGCGTGATGTTGAGCAGCACCGCCACGCGAGGATGAAGCTCGGCGGTCGTAGCAATCTGATAACTCGACAGCTCGGCCACAAACCACTCATTGTGTGCGCGGCCGTCAACCTCGTTCACCGGCGGCTCACCGATATTGCCGACGGCCACGCTGGCTTCACCGGCGGCCTTGAGCAGATAATCGGTTAGCGATGTGGTAGTTGTCTTGCCGTTGGTGCCCGTGATGGCAATCCAATTTTGGGGAGACAGGCGATAGGCAAACTCGGGCTCGCCCATAATCTGAGCAGCATGTTCACGCCCAGCCTTAAAGAAGGCCGAGAACTCCGAGATACCCGGGCATGTCACGCACACGTCATAGGCACCCTCGACCTGCTCGGTGCCGTAGACAAACGACGCGCCCTGCGCCTCGAGCGCACGTGTGGCGTCATTGGGCTCGGAGGTACCGCCGCCATACACGGTCGTGGCGCTCACACGCTCGGGGTGAGCCAACGCCCAGCGGGCGACATCGAGACCGGATTTACCCTGCCCCAAAACAAGCAGGCTAAAGACATCAGCAAGAGGCATGAAAGACCACTATCCCAACTGGAAGAACAGGGCGAGGCCAACGGCGCCAAAGGCCGCGGCGATAATCCAAAAACGGATAACGACCTTGGTCTCGGCCCAGCCCTTCTTTTCGAAATGATGATGAATGGGCGCCATAAGGAAGACGCGCTTGTGCGTAAAGTGGAAGTAGACAACCTGGATCATGACCGACAGGGTCTCGACGATAAACAGACCGCCGATGATGAGGGAAACGACTTCGGTGTTGGTAATGATGGAGGTGCAGGCAAAAGCGGCACCCAGGGCAAGCGAGCCGGTATCGCCCATAAAGATGCTCGCCGGGTAGCAATTGAACCACAAAAAGCCCAGGCAGGCACCGGCGCACGCCGTGCAGAAGATGGACAGGTTCACGTCACCGTGCAAAAACGCCATGGCGGCCATGGCGAGCATGGCGATCATGGAAGTGCCGCCGGCAAGGCCGTCCAGGCCATCGGTCAGGTTCACCGCATTGGAAAGACCGGCGATCATCAGCCAGCAAAATACGATGTAGAGCCACGGAAACGAAAGGCCACAGATGGTGGTCGAAAGAACACCGAGGTCAATCGTCAGGCCGCCGGGAAAACGAATCTCAGGGGCGACGCCGCACCAATTGACGGCGAGCACGGTAAAGGTGACGCAGATGATGGTCAGACCGATCATCTTGGCGTGAGGCGTCAGGCCGAGCGAACGACCATGCGTGACGGAGGTCAGGTCGTCGATGAGACCCAAAACGCCGGTGGCCAGCGTGGCAAGCAGCACGAGCACGAGCTCGGTGGTGAGCTTGCCCATCAGCAGGCAAGTCAGCGAGATCGCGACAAGGATGATGACGCCGCCCATGGTGGGCGTACCCTGTTTAATCAAATGACGCTTGGGGCCGTCAGCTCGGACCTGTTGGCCGATACCCTCGACCTTTAGCAGCCTGATCCACCACGGCATAAGCAGCAACGCAATGGCGGCAGCGATGCCAAGTCCCAAAAAGGCCTGATACGTAGGATACGAGGGATTGCCGAACATGGGCTAGCACACACCTTCCACAAAGCGGTCGAGCTCAACAAAACGGGAACCCTTGACCAGTACAACATCATGATTTTCAAGCGCGCCGCCCATGTGGTCGAGCACCTGCTGATAATCGGAGAACACCTGGATGCGGTCCTCATCCATACCCATCATGCGTGCGGCATCGGCCATGAGCTGAGCCAGCTCACCGCCGACGCACGCGAGCATGTCGAGCTTCTTGGCGGCGGCATAGGCGCCCACGAGCTCATGCATGCGGGGAGCCTCGTCGCCCATCTCGCCCATCTCGCCCAAGATCGCCATGCGCGAACCGTCACAGATGAGTGAGCACAGCAAATCGAGGCCGGCAGCCATAGACTCGGCACTGGCGTTATATGAGTCGTCGATGATGCGTGCCCCGCTCTTGGCGCGCTTGATCTCCTGACGGTGACCGGTGATTGTAAGGCCCCTAAAGGCAGTATCGATCTGCACGGGCGTCACGCCCAGACGATAGGCGACCGCGGCGGCCTTGACGGCATTGGGCACGGACTGCACGCCGGGAATGGCCAGCATGGTATCGACCGTGTCGCCCTGACCAAAGTCGAGCGTAAAGACCGGATGGCCCTCGTCGTCGACGCGAATGTCGCGTGCGCGGACCTCGTCGTCGTCCGAGACACCGGCCAGCATCACGTCAATACCCGCAGGCCGGGCGAACGTATCGCGAATGAACGGTGTAAAGTCGTCCTCGCCGCCCAAAACCAGCAACGGCGAGAAGTCGCCGGCGGCGCACATGCCCTGGACAATCTCGGACTTGGCGCGGGCGATGTTCTCGCGGCTGCCCAGGATACCGATATGGGAGGTTCCGATCTTGCTCACGATGGCGAGATTGGGGTTGGCAGACTGGGACAGGCGCTCAATCTCATGAAAATGGTTCATGCCCATCTCGAGCACCAGAACCTCGGTATCGGCCGGAGCGGAAAGCACTGTGAGCGGCATGCCGATCAAGTTGTTGAAATTGCCCTTCGTGGCCCAGACGCGATAACGCTTGGCGAGCACGGCGGCGAGCACGTCCTTGGTCGTCGTCTTGCCAATCGAACCGGTAATGCCGACGACCAGGCAGCCAAGCTCCAAGCGATATACATGCGCCAGGCGCAGCAAGAACTCCTCGGGGTCGTCGGTCAGCAAGATGGCGCATCCCTTGTCCCGCGCCAGCGAAACCAGCTCGGCATCGGGCTCGCGCGTCATCACGACGGCACCGGCACCCGACTCGATGGCACAGGAGGCAAAATCATTGCCGTCGACCTTTTCGCCGGGGAAGGCGACAAAGATCGTCCCCTCCTCGACCTGGCGCGAGTCGATAACGCACCCGCGGCATACCCGATCGACTTCTTCCGTCACGGTTCGGGCCCCCGTTGAGGCCGCGAGGTTGTTGACGGCGATCTCTATCATTGCAGCTCCCCTGTAAACCTAATAATGCTATCGGCGTATTGTATCCCACTGCCATGCGCGCGTGGTGCAGGGCATGTGAACACCCTTCAGATCAAACGGCAGACCACGCTCAAGACTGTAACCCCCTACTTTGTGCGCGGAATACCCAGCACGTCGAGCGCGTTGGCCATAATGGACTGGAATGGCACCGCGGCGGCATCCGAGCCACTCGGCGTTCCATCGAGTGTGATATAGCACAGCACCTTGGGCGATTGTGCCGGCGCAAAGCCCATAAAGGACGACATGTAGTTCTCCTTGAGGTAACCGCCGTTCTCGTCAGCACGCTCGGCCGTACCGGTCTTGCCCGCCACGTCATAGCCATCGACCGCACCGCCGACGCCCATGCCTTCGGACACGACCGTCTGCATGCACGATGTCACCTGGGCGGCAGCGTCCTCCGAAATCACACGCTCGCCTTCGCCCCAGTCCTTCTCATCGCCCTTGCTGGACTTATAGAAGTGCGGAGTCATCATCACGCCGCCGTTCGCGATGCCGCCCACGGCACGCGCAACCTCAATCGGAGAGACGGACAGCGCTTGGCCAAAGCTCATCGAGCCCAGCGTGGCGCCGTCGTACTGGTCGCGCTCCTTGACGATGCCCAGACTCTCACCCGGAAAATCGACACCGGAGCTATGACCGATACCCCACTTGTCCACATAGGCGGCAAAATCATCGGCACCGATCTTGCGTCCCACCAGGACAAAGCCCACATTGGACGAACGGCGCATCATCTCGCGAACGTCCATGGTCATGGTGTAGTCACGCTTATCGGCGTCGGTAACGGTGTCGTCGCCAACCTTAATGCTCGCCGGCACCGCAAACGACGTGTTCGAACGCACGGCGCCCAAGTCGAAGCCGGCACCGGCCACGAGCGTCTTAAAGACCGAGCCGGGCTCGTAGGCATCGGTAACCAGGCGCAAGTTCATGTCCTCGGTCTTGGCGTTTTCCAGATCGGTCTGGTCATATGTCGGATACGAACATGCCGCCAGAATCTCGCCCGTCGTGGGATCGGTGACCAGGGCCGAGCCATTCTTGGCCTTAGTCTTCTCGACTGCCTCGGCCAGGGCGTCCTCGGCGGCACGCTGGATATTGACATCGAGCGTCGTCACGATGTCCACGCCGTCCACCGCGGCAACCTTCTTATAGGCGCCGCCCGCGATATAGCTACCGTCCCTCGCCCGCTCACGCACCAGCGAACCGTTGGTTCCGGTCAAAAGCTTGTTGTATTGTTTTTCGATGCCCGTCAGACCGTCGTTGTCCACGTTTACCACGCCAAGCACCTGCGATGCCAGGTTGCCGTAGGGGTACACGCGCTTCATGGCCTGCTCAAAGAGCACGCCCGGCAGGTTCTTCTTCTCCAGCGCCGCGGCATCGTCCTCGTCCACCTGACGTTTGATATACACCCAGGTGCCATCGGACAAAACGAGATCCCGACAGGTTTTTTTATCGATGCCCGTAGCTTTGACCAGTGCCGATACCGTCTTGTCAACGTCCTCGATAAGCTGAGGATTCACGGCGATGTTGCGGCATTCGACCGATGACGTCAGCACGTTGCCGTTACGGTCGTAGATAGTACCGCGCTTGGCATACAGCGTCTGCGCAAGCAAGCGACGTGCATCGGCGCGGTCGCGCAACTTATCGGCTTCCACGATTTGATAGTCGGCAAGGCGAAGGACGCCCAAACCCAAGCCAAGCCCGATGAAGCCCATGACGGCTTTACGACGGGGCAGCGGCGTGCCCGTGAGCCATTCGGTCGACGACGAGCTCTTGCGCGGTCTGGTGTTATGTATTTGAGGACCACTCGAGCCACGGAGACGCGACGCAGGGTCGTTGCCATAGGACGGTCTCGCGTTGTAAGATGGCCGACCCGTTCCTTGATAACCAGAACGTCCCCGCGATGAGGGACGTCCAGAACCGCGACCCCCGTCGGAACCGCGGCGATAGTCATTTGTCATACTCAGCTACCGTCTTGTTACTGAGCGGCCGTGGTCGAGCTAGCGCCCGCGGCTGCATCCTGCGAAAAATCAAGTGTAACGCTCTCGCTGGGCTCCACCATGCCATAAGCGCCCGCAAGGTCGCGAATGCGCGTGTCGGCACCATATACCGAATGCATGACCTCCAAGTCTGAGCTCTCATCGGTCGCCTTCTCGAGCGTGTTGGTAAGCGCGGCGTTGCTGTTGAGCACCTGGGCCGTAGCGCCGGCGAGCGCCACACGGGCGACACCGATCGTCATGAAGATAGCCGCTATGATGCAAAACGTTTTAAGAACGCTCATGAAAACCGGGCTTACCGCCTGGTTTGCCTGACGGCCCGCGCCTGTGTAGACATCAAAGCGCGGCGTGCGCTGCTCGCGGGGAGCAACAGGAGCCTGCGGTGTCTCACGATAGGCGGGCATGGCGTTCATATCATAGGCAAGTGCTGCGTTTGAGGTGTTGTAGCCCATGATATGCCGCCTCCCATCCCGAGTACGTTGGTAGTGTGTTTAAGCTTCGTTTGTGGTACGAGCGGGAGGTCCAATATCGCGCGGTCACGTCTACAGACGCTGCGCCACGCGGATCTTGGCTGATCTCGCCCGAGGGTTGCGCGCAACCTCATCGGGTTGGGCAACCAGGGGTTTGCGGGTGATGACCTTGAGTATCGGCACGTTGCCGCACACGCACACCGGAATCTCCGGCGGACACGTGCACCCCTGGCTCATCTCCTTAAAGTGGTTCTTTACGATACGGTCCTCGAGCGAGTGATACGAGATGACGCAAATACGTCCGCCCGGGTTGAGCCACCTTGTGGCGGCGTCAAGCCCTCGCTCGAGCACATCGAGTTCGTGATTGACCTCGATGCGAATAGCCTGGAAACTTTTCTTGGCTGGGTGTCCGCCATGCCGACGAGCGGCAGCGGGGATGCCAGCCTTGATGATCTCGACAAACTGGCCGGTGGTTTCGATCGGCTCATGCTCGCGACGGCGCACAATCTCACGTGCGATCTGCGAGGCGAACTTCTCTTCGCCGTAGACGCGTAGAATCCGGGCGAGGTCGTGTTCGTTATAGGTGTTGATGACCTCAGCTGCGTTTAAGGTGTTGTTACCCGGATCCATCCGCATGTCCAATGGGGCATCCTCGTTGTACGAAAAGCCCCTGCCGGGGATATCGAGTTGCGGCGACGAAACGCCCAAGTCGAACAGGAAGCCATCGACCCCGGGCACCTCGGCCGAGCAAAGCAGCTCGTCCAAGTCGCCGAAGTTGCCCTTCAGCAGCTGGTGCGGTACGCCGGGAACCTCGCGGTCCAGACGGGCGCCAGCAGCCTCGAGGGCCATGTCGTCCTGATCGACGCCGAGCAAAAGGCCGGTCTCCCCCACCTGCGCGGCCATCTTTACCGAATGGCCGGCACCGCCAAGGGTGCAGTCGCAGACGACGGAGCCGCTCTTTAGCTGCAGCGACTCAAGCACTTCGCCGAGCATGACGGGTTCATGCCGATATTCTTGTGTCAAGATCCCACGCTCCATCCGTCACTCGTGCCTTGCCCTTACGAGAAGAAGAGGTCCAGCAGGGCCTCGTCGTCATCGTCCTCATCGGCCGTAGCGCGGTCCCAAACCTCAAGGTGGTCGTAGTTGCCCACAACCGTGACCTCGCGGTCGAGGTTCGCCTGCTTGCGGAGAGACTCAGAAAGACCGATACGACCCGCGCTGTCCACGTCCATCGACGTGGTGCGCTTGTTGATCGCCCTCATGAGCTTCTGGTCGTTGATGTCACGCGGGTTAAAACCCTCGTGGCCCTCACGACCCGCGAAGAGTCCTTCGACCCACTTATCGAAGGCCTCGGCAGAGAACACGTACAGAGCATCGACATCCAGGGCTTTGAACACGCGAACGTGCTCTCCAAGCTCCTCGCGAAGGGGTGCAGGCAGGGATAGACGACCTTTTGCATCGAGATTGCGCTCGTATGCACCCGTCATTCCCATGTGCGCCCTCCCCTCGGTTACTCAGATGGCACGTACGCGGGGAACCACCCCGCCTGTCGACGTCATCAATAATATGGGGAACCGCCCCATATTTCAACACTTTTCCCCACCCCTTCCCCCACCTCTCCCCACCACTCCACCCCCAATATGTTGCAAAACACCCCCGAGCATATGTTCGAAAACACAATATGTTGTGTTTATAGCAAAGGCGGGATGCCACCTGTAGAACCACGCCCGCGAACCTCAACCTTCAAGTTGACCTTGAGGCGATTTTTACGTCCCTTTACACACCGTTCACATCGCCCCCAAACTCCCCCACCCACGGTACACACGGCCCACCACCGCGTCGGTGTCTGGCGAAAAATGGGACGGGCCCCAGATTGCCCATGCGCGCAAAAGTGCGTCTCGGCAATCTGGGGCCCGTCCCCCTTAATATGTATAAATATGCAGGTCAGCGAGGTGTTAGCGATGTGCCAGCGGATGCGCCGCCAGATAGACTTCGGTCAGTTGCGCGCGGTCGACATGCGTGTAGACCTGCGTGGTCGAAATATCGGCATGGCCCAAAATCTCCTGCAGCACACGCAGGTCGGCACCGCCCGCGAGCATGTGGGTGGCAAAGGAGTGGCGCAAGGTATGGGGATGGAGCCCCACCAGCCCCACCTGGCGCCCATACCGCTCGCATATCGCATGAACAGCTTGGCGCGACAAGCGACGTCCGTTCTTATTTAAAAAGACCGCCAAGGTCTCCGTCCCGTGAGCATGGGCGGCCAGGAGAGTGCGCCCGTCACCTATATAGTGTGTCAGGGCACGCGCCGCGCTTCCCACCAACGGGGCCAGACGCTCCTTGGAGCCCTTACCGCGCACCAAGACAAACCCGTCATCAATATGGATATCGCCCACATCGAGCCCAACCAGCTCACTCACGCGCAAGCCGCAACCGTAAAGCACTTCCAAGATGGCATGATCGCGCAGTCCCATCTCGCCCTCGGGAAAGTCTTGATCGAGCAATGCCGAGACATCCTCCACCGAAAGGTATTCCGGCAGGCGATCTGCCTTTTTGGGCAGGCGCAACGCCGCCGTCGGGTTTTGGGCCACGGCCCCATCGCGCACCAAAAAGGCATGCAGGCCCTTCACGGCAGCGAGCGCACGCTCCACCGAGGCGTCGGAATAGCCTCCGTCACGGCGATCGGCAACAAAGCCTTCCACGACCTGACGGCTCACATCTTCAAAAGACGCAATGTCAGCCCGCTCCAAATAGGCGCAGTACGTCGTCAGGTCACGACGGTAGGCCGCAATCGTATTGCGCGCCAAGCCCCGCTCGACCGCAAGGTAATCGAGATACTCCCCCGCCGCCACAGCGAGCGACGAGGGAGTAGCTTCGGCATATTCTTGGTTCGCCGGCACCCTTAGTCCGTAGCGAGGTTCATGGGCGTCACCTGCACGCGATCGACGCCCTCATGCTGGCCAATCGAGGCGCGCACGAACTCGCGGAACAGCGGCTGCGGGTTGGTCGGACGGCTCTTGAACTCGGGATGAGCCTGGGTGGCCACATACCACGGATGTACGTCGCGCGGCAGCTCGACCATCTCGACCAGACGCTCGTCGGGCGAAAGGCCCGAGATAACCAGACCGGCGTCCTCGAGCTGGTCACGGAAGGCGTTGTTGAACTCAAAACGGTGACGGTGACGCTCGTAGACGAGCTCCTCCCCATAGGCCTCACGCGCGAGGGAATCGGCAGCAAGCTTGCATGGATAGGCACCCAGACGCATGGTGCCGCCCTTCTCGGTCACGTCCTCCTGCGAGCTCATCAGGTCGATTACGCTATACGGGCCATCCGGATCGAACTCGGAAGAGCTGGCACCGGCAAGGCCGACCACGTTGCGGGCAAATTCGCACACGGCCACCTGCATACCCAGGCAAATGCCCAGATACGGAATCTTGTGCTCGCGGGCGAACTCGGCCGCCAGGATCTTGCCCTCCAGGGCACGCTTGCCAAAGCCGCCAGGGACCAAGATGCCCGAGGCGTCACCCAGGATCTCGGAGACGTTCTGCTCGTCGAGGCTCTCGCCATCGACCAGCTGCACGTCAACGTGGCGATCGAAGAACACGCCCGCGTGGTGCAGGGCCTCGATAACCGACAGGTAGGCATCGGGCAGCTGCGTATACTTGCCCACGACGGCGATCTTCACCTTGTCGGCGTGCTGGTTGGCATGGTTCTGCTTGCGCAGGAACTCGTTCCACTCACTCATGTTACGCTCACGCGGGTCCAGACCCAGACGCTCGCAAATGCGCAGGTCAAAGTCCTGCTCGGCGAGCAGCTGCGGGACATCGTAGATGCTCGCGCAGTCCTCGTTGGTAAAGACACAGTCGGTGTCGACGTCGCAGAAGCTTGCGATCTTGCCGCGGATGGCATCGTCGATATGGTGGTCGGAGCGCAAAACGATAATATCGGGCTGGATACCAAAGCTGCGGAGCTCCTTGACGGAGTGCTGCGTCGGCTTGGTCTTGACCTCGTGGGCGGCAGCGATATAGGGAACGAGCGACACGTGGATGTAGCAGACGTTCTCGGGGCCGGCCTCCTTGCGATACTGGCGAATGGCCTCGACAAACGGCTGCGACTCGATGTCGCCGATGGTGCCGCCCAACTCAGTGATGACCACGTCGGAACCGGTCTGCTCCTCAATACGACGGAACTTATCCTTAATGGCGTTCGTGACGTGCGGAATCACCTGCACGGTGCCGCCCAAAAAATCACCGCGACGTTCACGGGCGATCAGGCTCTTATAGATGGCACCGGTCGTAAAGTTGGAATCGCGGGTCAGGTTCTCGTCAATAAAGCGCTCGTAGTGGCCCAGGTCCAGATCGGACTCGTAGCCGTCCTCGGTCACAAAGACCTCGCCATGCTGGAACGGGCTCATGGTGCCGGGGTCGACGTTCAGATACGGGTCGGCCTTTTGCATCGTTACCTTGTAGCCGCGCGACTTGAGCAGACGGCCCAGCGAGGCCGCGGTAATACCCTTGCCCAGAGACGAAACCACGCCGCCGGTCACGAACACATGCTTGGTCATATTGAGTTACCTGCACTTCCCGTAGAAGTTGTCCATACACATCTTACGGGTCTTCATTGTAATACTCGCGACGCGCGACGCACACAATTTTCTTACGCGCAATCGCATTTCTCCATCTCGCCTTGATTATCAACTTTATCCGAACACCTCCCACATTCATCCGCACATGTGCGGATGAATGTGGGAACCCGATACCT
>NZ_WWSL01000017.1:1331-58205 GCF_009875845.1 Collinsella sp. BIOML-A6 | reverse complement strand
GTCATGGCCTTCGCGCCGGCCTTGAGCGCGCCGCCGGCGGCCATGACGCCCATGCCGGCCATGCCGCCGAGCATGGACGGGATGACGCCGCCTCCGCCGACGCTGCCCGCGACCGCCGGGACGATGAGCCTGATCATCGCGGGCAGGAGCACGATCACGCTGATGGTGAGCATCAGCGTGATGGCCTGGCTGTCGTCCCCGGATCCGGCGGTGACCATGATCGAGCAGCCGGCCGCCATGACCAGCGCGGCCACGGGCTTGTACAGCAGGAACGCGAACAGCCATCCCATGACCTTGCCGAACGCCTGCCGGCCGGTCTCCGTCCAGCTCATCGCCGCCCACATGGGCGCGACGCCGACCATGATGGGCAGCAGGCCGGCGCGCAGGTAGCAGAACACCTTGCTGATGAGGTTGCAGAGCCACATGACGATGGTGAGGGCCAGGGCGATGGGCAGGTCGAGGTTGAAGAACTCGCTCGCGGCGAGGGTGTTGTGGCTCCACGCGGTCTTCATCATCGAGGAGGCCGCCTTGAGTACGCCGGCGGTCCACGTGTCCACGGTGCCCTGGAACAGGTTGACGAACCCCGCCAGGCACACGCTGGTGAGCATGGCCCACATGAACGCCTTGCCCAATGGGATCAGGTCGCGGCCCTCCTGCGTGGTGATGAGCTTGAAGCCGGCCGCGAGCACGCCGCACACGGCGGCGATCAGGAGGAACGGGTCGACCTGGAGCCTCACCCAGTCCGACACGAAGAACGAGGTCCCCTCGCCGGGCGTCCATGACATGAGCGACGGGTTCGTCACATGCGACGCGCCCGCAGGGTCGCCCATGTACGTGGTGGACGCGCGTTTGAAGAACATCAGGGCGATGGACGCGGCGGACGAGCCCATGAACACGCCGAGGAATATCCATCCGACCCGGCCGAGCAGATGCCCGTCCATGCCGCCGCCGGACGCCTCGCCGATCCGCCAGACGATGCGCGCGCCCAATATGGTCAGGCTGATGGCCGCGGCGATGACGAGCACCGCCTGCGCGATGTTGAGGTACTTGTTGGCGTTCGCGTCCCACGCGTCGTACATGGGGGTCGCGTTGGCCTGCAACGTGGACACGGTGCCGGACGATGCGACGAGCGTGTTGCGGCTCGTGCTCAGCCAGTCGATCGTGTCGTCGGACTGCTGCTCGTACATCGTCCACATGGTCTTCTCGAGCCAGCTGAGCTTGCGGGTCTTGTCGCAGGAGCCGGTGGACGCGTTGTAGGTCCAGGGTCCCTGCTCGGATGTCTCCTCCTGGTAGGTGTTGGCGAGGGCGACGCACTGGTTCGCGGGGACCGCCGCGAGATACGCCTTCGCGCTGCCGTTGAAGTACGGGTTGATGGCGTTGGCCCAGTTGGCCTGCGCGTAGGCGAGCTGGTTGCCGCGGATCAGCTTGCCGACCCCGCCGGACGGGATCTTCATGGAATACACGGTCTGCGTGTCGGAGATCTCCTCGTCGCCGAATTTGAGGTCGCCCTTCAGCGAGTCGAAGTTCGGCCCGCCGCATGCCGTGAGGGAGAGCGTCGCCGCCAGCGCGAGGAGGATCGCGGCCAGGCGGCCCTTGCGCCGGCCTGCCATCCGCTCAGCAGCTTTCCGCGACGGACAGGCCGAGCGCGCTCATGAACGCCAGCGCGCCGGAGACGATGAAGATGCCGACGACCCAGTTGATGAGCTTGTCGAACGTGTCGTCACGGTCCGGCACGCCGTCGCCCTGCTGGCGCAGCACGTGCACGCCGATGCGGATCAGCGCGACGATCGCGACGACCAGGCCGAGGGCCTTGACCCAGCCGAGCGCGGTGGCCACGGGGCCGGAGAAGCCCGGCGGAAGGCATGCCTTCGGGTTCTGCAGGTCGGCGAGGACCATGCCGTAGGCGGTGGCCTCCGCGGCCGTGATCGTGGCCGTGATCTTCGCGGCAAGGATTTCGGACAGCATGTTCTTCTCTCCTTTTCGGATGATGGTCATGTCCATCCCATCGTCGGCCCTGACGGTAGGGCCGACGGGGCACGGCGTCTACAGGTTTCCGTCCCGCCGGCCGAGTTCCCCGGCCATCCGCGCATAGGCACGCGGATACCGTTCGGGGAACCCGTCGAGGTCAAGGCCCCTGATATGGGGCAGACGCCACAGATACGGTGCGACGGAGCCGACGAGCAGGACGCCCCTGCGCAGGGCACGCGGGGTGCTCACGGTCGGCATGGTGACCGCGACGCCACACAGGACGGTCGGGCCGAACAGTCCCGCATCCCAATCCGCGAGCAGGGAACGCAACGATTCAAGCCCGCGCCCCGTGCACATCGAGCACAGGACGATCCGGCTTGGTCTCGACGGGTCCGTGCTGACGGGCAGGGCACGGCCCGCCTCCGCATACCGATCCCTCGCGCTCATGAGGATGGTGGTGCATCCCGCTCCCCCATGAGCGGCGACGAGCCAGACCCTGTCGGTCGGCTGCGCCGGAAACGACGGCAGGAGCCGTGTCATGGGCGGCCGCGACGGCAAGGCCGGACCGGTGACGGGGCGTGGTGGCAAGGCCGGCTGGTTCATCATCTCCATACCTCCCGTTCAACGGCGGACGGTATGGCCGTCGGTGGACGGGCCCGTATCCGCCATGGCGTCGGCGCGCGGCCGTTCGCGTTCTCCGTCCGGCCCGTCCGTTCCGGTCCGATGGTTCGGTTCGATGCCGTGGATCAGGGCGGCCGACAGGTTCCTGAGCATCTCGTCCTCAGGTTTGACACGGAACAAAAGATCCGCGAAATGCTTGCATCTCGCTGCGGAATCGCCTTCCAGATAGCTGATGGACGCGGCGATGCGGTACGCGCCGGCCCGATCGGCGGATGGTTGGATCAGACACGCGAAATCCTCGAACAGGGCCGGGATGTCCTGGAGGAACGAGCAGGCGATGGCATGCGACACGTCGTAGTCGGACGGCAGCATGATGGAGCGCAGGTTCTCGAACACATTCCAGGTGGACCGCCCGTCCAATGCGGCGATGACGTCGAAATCCTCGAACGGGGTGTCCGGCCGGGTGATCTTGACGATGACCGCGTCCATCAGCCCGTTCGGTTCGACCATGCCCCGCAATGCGGAGACGACGCGGTCGTCCGCAATCCTCGAGACGCCCGTACGGTATCTGCTTGCCTTCATATCCTCGAGGAGCCCGTACATGTCCTCGACTTGCTGGCGGGTTGCCTGTGTCATTTCACCGGCCTTTCATCGACATTGTCCTTGATCCGGATGCCATTCCATCCTGATCCGTCGGGCGGGCCATGACGGTGCACCACGTCTACAGGTTTCCCAACCCACGAAGCAATGTGAAGACGGCCGAATATATATTGTGAGCATGCATATACGTATGCGAGTGGATAGGGAGAAGCGGGCGGGGGAAGCACAGCCAATGATGATGCTGATTGATTCGAGTGTCGGCTTTGCGGGACGGCAATGGTCTTGGGAACGGGAGTGCGATACGATGTGGTCGCCACTGATCGTCTGCGGAACCTGGTCGCCTAACGACGTGAACGCGCTGCCTCCTCATGGACGAGATTGGGGTACATTGAGCTTGTGCTTTTTACGGTACTGTGGATTGCTGGATGTTGGCGTGGGCTTCTCCGACAGATGTAGGTAGAAGGTCATGGCTCTAGCTCGATTGGTAGTGCACATGAGGTGTTCGGGTCGTCAAGCTTGCCATGGCTTTGGTCGATGACGTATCCGGCAGCGGTGGATCCGATGAGTTCCCGGGCGCTGCCGGTCTTTTTCCGGAACGAAACGCCTCTCGCCCGCCACTGACCCAGCCTGTCGCATTCGCTTGCGGCTTGGATTCGCATCTACCGCATTGCCTCCCTTTTTTTGACGTTGGCACCTGCTTAACGCCAAGGATCAGGGTGCATTCTCAACTGACCTATAAGGCCCATCCATGTATCGTTAGTGATTTCGCGCTTGAATATCGCTTCAAGCCGGGATGGCACAATGAGCGGAGTATAAGGCTATGCCTTCCAGATTGAAGTCGCATTCACGGGTCAGTGGCGAAGAATCCTAGTGGTCACTGAATGCGGAACGACGAATCAACGTAGAAAGATAGTAGCCGACACGACCCTCTATGAATGGTGCGAGTTAACATTCAGTTCGGCGTTCAGAATCGATTCGATTGGTTCGTAATGGTCAATCACTGCCTGACGATACGCTGCGACATTCCCGGCAATCGCCGCATCGAGCATACGATGATGAGATTCGGCCGTCTGGCTCAACGAAGCGGATACCTGCAAATCAAGCTGTGGCAAAACCGCCATATGCACTTGCCACAGACAGCGCACCATCTGCTCGGCCACTGCGTTATTGAGATTGCGCAGAATGCCGATATGGAAATTAATATCCTCACGGAGGAAAGTCTTGCCGGCAAGTGCGTCTTGTGTCATTTGTGCCGCGATCGCACTCAGTTCCGGCTGCGGAATCCCGTGTAACGCGATGCACACTTCGTCGGCACATCCGATGTCGAGGAAGCGACGTAGTTGCACAACATTACGTAGGTCCTCGAAATTCTGTCCAACGGATACCATTGAACGCAACGCAAGGGTCTCCACCATTGGATCGAGCGATAATGACCCTACAAAGGTTCCTTTGCCATGCTCCACACTGACGATATTTAATGCTTCGAGTTTGCTCACCGCCTCCCGCACGGAGGAACGCGACGTTTTCATCATCTCGCAAAGTTCAGTTTCAGTGGGTAGTGAATCGCCTGGATGCAATCGTTTACGGACGATATATGCCTTAATCGTATCCATCGCCTCATCACAACGGCTGCGTTGGGAAGCACGTGTCGCTATCGCGGGAGTGAGGTCATCTGCCGCGACACGAGACAGAAATACTAAAGACGGGGGGACGGTATGATTCTCTTCTTCCCTGTTTGTCGCAGTTCCTATCATGGCGATTTCCTTTCCTCTCCGACGGACGCATCATCACAACGCATTTTTGCCGAACCATTGGGACGGCAGAATGGTAAAATACAATCCCGCGGTTTCACGCTCCCATAACAATCCTAGTGAATGATCCGGGAGAACGGACATGCACTGATATACGTAGTGATATGGATTGAAACAGCGATTTACATCCCATGTGTTGCCGCCATCATGGCTTAAACGCAGTACGCCACAGCCACGATACGGACGCATCATCGAGGCGTTCGCAAAGACGACAGTATCCGAGGCTTCGCCAATCCGCCAATCCTTGCGGGTGGGGTCGGGCATCATGACGGCGTTCGGCTGGCAGAAAATCTCGGGAATCACGGGATCGAATTTAACTTCATCCCAAGTCTGGCCTCCATCATGGCTGATGGCCCGGCCCACGTGACCGCAAGGATGTTGATTACGGAAGAACACAACCACATCACCATTGGCGCGTTCTATGAACACTGACTCATGTGTGGTGTCTTCGTCACGATCGATGTGTCGTTCGTCAATGATCCGACCATCGTTGATTCGTCCTTCATTGATCGACATTCCACGGTGCCATGTTTCTCCATGGTCATCGGAATACAACGCACCGCCAGCATTATACTTGGCTGAATCGCCTGTGAGATAGTATGGAATCAGCAGACGCCCTTTGTGGTGCCCTTGCGACAGCTGGATGCCATTGCCCGGTGAAACGCCAAGGAATCCCATCCACTCCTCCTTAACCATGTGGCTGATTACCCGCGGAGCGGACCAGGTTTCGCCGTCATCATCAGAATGCACCTCCACAAGATAACTTGTTCGTTGGGTCAGCAGACTCTCATGAGGATCGATACCCGACTTGAGGTAGATGTTGCCTCGCGGCTTGTCGCCTTGGGTCACATTTCCTTTATCATCAACGCGATACTGAGTGGCGACGCCCTCTAAATCAGTAACCGAACCATCCTCCTGCAACAGGTATTGCGCGCCATTGGTATCGTGCAGCACAAAACGGCCTTCAGCATCGACGCCCATAGCTCGTTCGGCATTCGCGAATCCGACGCCGCCAGGAAAATGATCAATCAAAACCGTCACGCGGCCGGTCTCCCGGTCAGCCACCAGACAGGAGTCGATGGTGGAAGCTCCATTCAATCCCTTGCCGGGATAAGCAATCACCGTCTGCATTGGCAACCAAGTCGCGCCGCCGTCAAGCGAACGACGAATAACGAAATGGATTTCATTGGGCGAATCATTTGATATCGTCACACGCTGATCGGCGCCTGCGATCAGTACGCCCGACGCAGTGGTGATTAATGAAGGGATGCGGTAGCTGGCGGACCCTTCGTACCCCTTATCGAAAATGGCGGTATCAGTCGTAGGTTCGACACCGGCAAGGGCCTTAATCTGTCCATCAGTTAGCGCATAGCCAAATATGCCGCCATTACGCACTTCGCCATACAGTCGAGAACCAGATGTGTCCTCGCCGATGGAAAACTTAGTCAATCCGTTCAACGTATCTAGGAAAAACTGTCCTGGCTGATGCAACTGCAGGTAGCCATCTACATAGATGTCGATGGCGCCGCGGAAAGCCCTGATGGCCAGGTCATGGAACCCGCCGTCATTCCATAGGCCGGCAGCATGGTAGATGGCCCATTCACCATCTACCAGTATTCTGTAGGTGAAGCCTTCGTCGTCGATGGACACGTTCATCGCCTCGCCCTGCTCATTGGCCGCGGCCACAATGGTGCCGAACTGATTCATGCCGCGCACGCGGAAGCAGGCGTAAATGGTTCCGGCAGACAGTTTCTCGATGCGTCGTAGGTCATGTCCAGCCAAATACGCGGCGGCGAATTCGACATCGGCGATCGGCGACACGGTAGAGGCGGCAATCCATTCGCTATTCAAGGCCTCGTCATGAATCGTCATATTGGAGACGACGCCCTTCGCCGTCTCGATGATGCCTTGTTCGGCATAACGGGTCGGCACCAGGTTAGTGGCATTAGCGAAGCATTGATAACCGTCAAGATACACACGCGTGCCAAATTCGCCGAAGGTCAAGGTAAGGTCATGCCTACCACCAAGGCCAACGCCAAACGTGTCCTCGATATCGAGTTCAATGGGTGGCTCATTGGACGGAGACTCGACCCACAACGCGGCATGTCTGACCGCGACTGACATCAACACCGCGTCGTCCGAGCGAATCACCATGAGCGGCGTGTCGACTGACGTCTCGAATCGTATTGATATAGAGCCTGATTGATGAGGAAAATCATTGGCGGACCATGCGTATGACGAGACCACGGCAACTCCTTCGTTCTTGGTCACCACCCAGACATATGATGTCTGATGACATAACAAGTGTATCATGACTTTCTGAAACACAAAGGAATCAACGCCAAGAAGCGCTATGGCTCATATTCAACGACCATCAATGTCCACTTTGACGATAGTGTTGCGGGGCATCTCGACTTGCATGACTCTTATATGAGACGAACCGCCAAGCAGACAAGGCGAGGTGGCTGAATCCGCCGGTGGATGGCGTGCCGTTTCGCGGAGGGAACCAACGAAGCGTGCTCCGTATTCTTCTGTTGGATCGACCATAAGGTCCCAATCTTGGCGCTAGGGCGGCTATCAGCCTCCTGAGCAGCAAGGATGGTTCTTGGCGACACCACCACCGAGCAGATGTTCGGCCATGCGAAAGACCGGTTCTACACTGTGCAACGAGTTTGACTCGTACGAGCGATCCAAGGCCAGGTCCGACACATTATGCGTTGGAACATATGACATCGGATACGGCTGCGAGGGACATGCCACGGAATTCCTCCAGGGCATGTCCCTCGCGGCCTGGCCCCTCTATCTTCACAAACAACACCTAGCAAAACGGAACACTGTTCCATGGTCGAGGCCTTGGAGGGGTGCGGGTATTAGCGGATCGGACGTCCCGCACACCAGACATGATCGACGGATAGAGTGGCTGGATCAAGCAGCAGCAGGTCGGCCGCGTACCCAGCGGCCACCAAGCCGAGCGGGGCACCGGTGATCGCATTTGGTCTATCAAGTCCGATTGCCCGGGCAGGTGTCAGCGTAACGGCGGCGATCGCGTCAGGAAGTCCTATACCTAGCTCCTTGACGGCACGTTGGACGGCGACTTCAAGTGTCAGAGTGGAACCGGCAATCGCACCATTGGATATCAGACGAGCATGGCCATCAACTACGGCGACATCCAACGCACCGAGTTTATAGGCTCCGTCAGCGCAGCCGGTCGCGGCCATCGCATCGGTGACGAAGGCCACGCGGCCGGGGGCCATCGACATACCGAGGGCGACCATGGGGTTCCGGACGTGGAAACCGTCGTTAATGAGTTCGATGATGATGCGCGAATCATTGACGGCCGCCGGGATGGGTCCAGGTTCGCGGTGATGCATGCCATTCATCGCGTTGAACATGTGGGTCATGATCCGCGCACCCCGATCGAAGGCACGGCGGGCCGTGTCGTAGTCGGCATCGCAATGGCCCACCGCGGGAGTCACACCGGCCCCGGCGAACCGGGAGATGGCTTCGAGGCCATACTCACGCTCGGGTGCGATGGTGATTTGACGCAGACATCCGTCGGCGGCTTCCAGCAATGCGTCCACCCGTCCGGGTGTAGGATCAACAAGGCAATTCGGATCGTGGGCGCCCTTGCGCCCCAGCGCAAGGAATGGTCCCTCCAGATGCGCACCCAGTACATCGGGGCGCCGCGACGTCTCGCGCGCGACGACGGCGAGGTTGGCGCACATCACGTCGAGCGGATTGGTAATGAGGGACAGCACTTGCCGCGTAGTTCCATGGTTCATATGCCAGGCACGCGCCACAGCGATGGCGTCGGCCCCATCATCGAAGGAACATTCCCAAGCGCCATGGGCGTGAATATCCACATAACCGGGCGCCAGCCATGCCCCTTGTCCATCGATCACGCGGATATGATCCGCACCGCCCATCATCTCAATGTGCGTGGCGAGATCATCATCGAAGGTGCCTGACGCATCGATGGCGCCATCGACAACGCTTACCCAGCTATGCGGTATCACGCCACGCGCATCGACCAGCTCAACTCCCTTAATCGCGAAAGTCTGTGCGGATCCGCACACGGCTTTATCGATGCGGCGACCCTCCTCGATATGTCCGATCATGGTCTTGCTTTCCCGTTTCAGATGCCTTGCCAGTCCGGCTTGTTGTCAGTGACCCAGCGGTAATAGTCGACATTATGCAGTTTGCCGGCCGCCGCCTCATCGATAACCACCGTGACATGTGGATGTAACTGCAGCGCTGAGGCCGGGCAACTGGCGGACACCGGTCCCTCCACCGTTGCGGCCACAGCATTCGCCTTGCCCGTGCCGAAGGCAAGCAATACCAGATGCCGGGCTTTAAGAATCGTGCCGATGCCTTGGGTGATGCAATGGGTGGGCACTTCGTCGAGGTTGCCGCCGAAGAATCGTGCGTTGTCGACACGAGTCTGTCTGGCCAACGTCTTGATGCGCGTACCGGAAGCCAGTGAGCTGCCTGGCTCATTGAAACCCACATGGCCGTCGGTGCCTATGCCGAGAATCTGCATATCAACGCCACCAGCCGCCTCGATGGCGCGATCATAAGCCGCCCCGGCACCACGCATCACCTTGGCATCATTCATTGATGCGCCATTTAACGCGTCACCCGGCACATGAACCTTCTGCGGATCAAGCCCGATTACATCGGTAACCGTACGTTTGATGGTAGCGTGATACGACTCCGGGTGAGTCAATGGCAACTCGAGATACTCGTCGAGCGCATAGCCGCTGACCTGAGACACATCGATGTGGTTGGCCTTGACTCTTCCGGCCAGATGCCTATAAACCTTAAGAGGACTAGAGCCCGTGGCTAAACCCAGTACGGCATCCGGCTTCGATTCGATGAGCGTGGCGGCGCATTGAGCGACCAATTCGCCTGCTTCATCCTCATTTTTGACAATGACTACTTCCGCCATGGCGGTTCCTTTCCAACGATTCTCGATATCCCCCAGTTGGAGCGGGACCATTCCGGCTAGGGGGATCATCGACTCTTAGCGCGTCGATGCGCTCACCTCGGCCGGTGTACGTTTCAGCTCCATACCGCAATCGACAAGCACTCTTGCGATAGCCGCAACATTCTCGCCTTGAAGCGGCAATACGGGGTTAGGCATCTGATTCGTATCGAATACGCCCAGTAGTGCCATTGCCGTCTTAAATGCGCCGACACCCGCGCCGAAGCCGGAAACTCCTTGCGTCACATTCACAATGGCCATCAGCCGTGCTAATTTGGCCTGCTCAGCACGTACGGTCTCCCAGTCACCGGACTGATAGGCATTCCACATGCGCACGTACCCTGTGCACTCCACATTGCCCAGCCCCGGCACCGAACCATCGGCACCCGCCATATAGGCACCATCGACTACGATCTCCTGACCAGTAAGCAGGGTGAGTGGGTGGCCCGCATCCGCGTTGGCATCCACGAGGAACCTAAACGCCACATCGTCGTTTGAGGAATCCTTGACGCCCGTCAGAACACCATCCCTACCAAGCCGAATCAGCATGTCATTCGATAGCTTGACATGCACACACACCGGAATGTCATAGGCGAACAACGGCAGTTCAGGCACGGCCTCGTGAATGAGACGAAAGTGGCGCTCGATTTCCGGTAATCCGCCCAGCGCATAGAAAGGCGCGGTGGCGACAATGGCCGAGGCACCGAGTTTTTCGGCCTCAATGGCATGTTCGATAACACGGTCGGTCTCGGTATCGATGCAGCCGACAAACACCGGAACACGGCCATCGACGATCTTCATAACGGCCTCAATGATGTCTTTGCGTCGCCCATCGGTGGAGAAAGCGACCTCACCAGATGAACCGAGGGTGAATACACCATGCACGCCGGCCGTAATCATACGATCCAACGAACGCCGGAAGCTCGACAGATCCAGCTGACCGTCGGCAGTCAACGGAGTGACGACGGGGGGAATGACGCCGTGGAAATGTTGGGTCATAGTAGTGTCTCCTTAGTGATTAATGGATGTGGTGATTGATAGGATCACGCGCATTCAGCGGCGGTCGGATGCAACAGCGAGGGCGCGGCGCCCATGAGGATTTTGGTATAGTCATCCTGCGGATCGCGCATCACCGATATGGTTGCGCCACGTTCGACGATCGTGCCCTTGTTCATTACCACGACTTGGTCCGAGATGTAGCGCACGGTTTGGATGTCATGACTGATGAACACCATCGACAAGCCCAATGTTTTCTTCAGATCACTCAATAGGTTGAGAATCTGCGCACGGACGGACACGTCCAGTGCCGAGGTCGGTTCATCGGCGATGATGGCATCCGGGTTGAGGCTCAAGGCGCGCGCAATAGCCACACGCTGACGCTGACCGCCGGACAGCTGGCCCGGCAAAGCACCCAGCACCTGGCTAGGGAGTCCGACCATATGGATCAGTTCCTCAGCCCGATTGAGTCTGGCTTTCCTGTCACCCAGCTTATGCACGACCAGTGGATCAATGAGCTGGTCGATCACGCTCATGCGCGCGTTGAGGGCAGTCGCCGGATCCTGAAAGACCACGGAAACCACGCGACCGATGGCCATGCGTTCTTTGGCGGTGCGGTGGGTCACGTCTTGACCTTTGAAGAAGACCTTGCCCGACGTAACCTGTTGCAGTCCGCACATGATGTTAGCGGTGGTGGATTTACCGCAGCCGGACTCGCCGACAATGCCGATGGTCTGACCGGGCATGAGCTTCAGGTTCACCTTATTGACCGCGGTGATTCTGTTCTTGTGGAACAATCCCGAACCGGCTCGCGTTGTGAAAACCACCTCCGCATCCTTAAGCTCGATGATCGGAGCGCGGGGATCAGCCTGCGTGTGATCTGACATGACCTGACTCATCGTGCACCTCCTTCGGTTTCGACAGTGGCGACTATGCCGGACGTCGCATCAGAGTCTGATGGCAATGGCAATGCCGCATAGCAATGGTAGGTTCCAGGCACCTGCTTCATAATGGGTCGGGTATTGAGTCCGACATCAGGGTGACTGCTACGTGGGGCGAATCGATCGCCCTTCGGGAAGTCGGCCGGACTGGGTACCGTGCCAGGCACTTGATGCAAGCGGGCGGCACCAGCCTCAATTGATGTGACCGAACCTAGCAGGCCGCGGGTGTACTCATGACGGGGATCTGTGAGAATCTCCTTGGTGGAGCCCTGTTCGACGACCTGACCGGCGTACATCACGGTGATCGAGTGAGCGACCTTGGCCACCAGAGCGAGATCATGAGACACGAAAATCATTGCGAAACCCAACTTCTCGCGCAACTCGTTCAAGAGTTCTATGACCTGCTTCTGCACGGTTACGTCAAGCGCAGTAGTAGGCTCATCACACACTAAGAGCTTAGGGTCACGAGTCAGGGCCATGGCGATGAGCACGCGCTGACGCTGACCGCCGGACAACTCATGGGGATAAGACTCCAATGTACGCTTGGGATCAAGTCCTACCAGTTCAAGTAATTCCTCAGCACTGCGCGTGCCGCCACGACGAGTCAGCTGCTTCATCTGTGACTTGATAAGCATTGAGGGGTTCAACGAACTCAAGGCATCCTGATAGACCATGGCCATCTCGTGGCCTCTCAAGGCATTGTGCTCCTTGGCGCTGAGTTTGACCAAATCCTTGCCATCGAACAGAATCTGCCCGCTGATTTTGGCCTTGGGATCCAGAAGGCCCATAATGGCCAGAGAGGTGATGGATTTGCCGCAACCGGACTCGCCGACCAGGCCCATCGTCTCGCCGGGACGCACCGAGAAGCTCAGGTGATCCACAACATTGACGTCTCCATGACGAGGAAACTGGATGCATAGATCCTTGACCTCGATCACTGGGGGTTCGGTGCTCGTTGGTTGGAAACGGTCCGTACGCTTCAACTCGGCTTCGCGCAGCTTGGTCAAGGATTCGACCAGCGCCTCATGCTGCTCCTTGTATGCAGCAACGGGATCGGTGAGGATACGATCCTCCTTACGCTCAGCCTCAGCGTCCGCGGCCGTCTTGGTAACGGTCGCAGTGGGTGCGGCCACCATGGCATCGGTAATGCCTTCGGACAGGATATTGAGACAAAGTACCGTGATCATAATCGCTAAACCAGGGAACATCGCCTGCCACCAGTAGCCGAAAATCACACCTTCCTTGGCGGAGGACAGGATATTGCCCCAAGTGGGGGTCGGCTCAGGAATGCCCAGGTTGATGAAGCTCAGTGAAGCCTCGAATACGATGGCATCAGCAACGCACAGCGTGGTGAATACCATCACCGGGGCAGCGATGTTACGCGTGACGTGCTTGTAGAGAATCCACGGGGCGCGAGCACCGGAAACGATTACGGCACGCACATAGTCCTTGCCATATTCGCTGATGATATTGGCACGCACGATGCGGGCGATCTGCGGTACATACAGAATGCCGATGGAGATGATGATGCCAATCATCGACTGGCCGAGAATCGAAACGAACACAGCGGCCAAGGCGATGCCCGGCACCGACATAAACACGTCGAGAACTCGCATGATGATCTCGGAAATCCACGTACGGCTCACCGCTGCGACGGCACCGATGATCACGCCAAGAATCAGGGCGAAGAGGATCGAGAGCAGACCGATCACCAACGAATAGCGGGCACCGTAGAAAACACGCGACATCACGTCACGACCCACTTGGTCGGTTCCGAAAAGATGATCGCTGCTAGGTGGCTGATAACTCAAGGTGATCGCCAACGGATCCTGTGGGGAGATCAACGGAGCGAACACAGCCACCAAAACCAATAAACCCATGAAGGTCAGAGCCAGCTTGGCACCGATTGTCATATTGCCGAATTTATGGAACCCGACACCAGGCTTGGAAACGGCGTCGGCGATTGTTCGTTTGCCAAATAACATATCAGACCTCCCTGATACGCGGGTTGATGAGGACATAGAGCAGATCAACGACGATATTGATCACGACGAACGCAAGCGCCACGATTAGTACCACGCCTTGGACCAGAATCGGCTCATTGCCATTAATGCCTTCGAACAGCGCCGTACCCATGCCGGGCAAGGCAAAGATGATCTCAGTGATGATTGCGCCTCCCATGAGGTAGCCGATCTTCATGCCGAGGGTAGTCACCGGGGTGATCAGCGCGTTACGAAACACATTGCGCGCAATCACAACGCTCTTAGGTACGCCGGAACCGATGGCAGTGCGCACATAGTCCTTGTCCAGTTCCTCGACCATCGAAGTACGGATGATGCGTGTCAGCTGGCCGGCAACCGGTAATCCCAGCGAGAAGGCCGGCATGGCCATGCGCCTCAGATAAGCGGTCGGATTATCGAGAAATGGCTGCAACATACCAGCTCCAGGCAGCCAAGACAACTTGATCTGGAAGATGTAAATCATCAAAACACCCAGCCAGAAGCTCGGGGTCGCAATCGCAACGATGGAAATCACTCGTATGGCCTGATCAACCCATGTATCGCGGTACAGGGCTGCGAGCACGCCAAAGATCACGGCGAAGACCACCGCAATCACCAATGCGATGAACGTCAGTTGCAGTGTAATCGGGAAGGCCTGGGCGATACGTGATGATACTGAGTCACGATTAACGCCATATGTGCCGAGATCCCCTCGGAACAAACCTCCCAGATAGGAGAGGAATTGCGCATACCATGGTCGGTCGAATCCCATCTCATGGCGATAGGCCTCGAGCTGGGCCGCGGTGGCATTCTCACCGAGCGCCGTGGCGGCCGGATCATACCGTGAGAACGACATGAGGAAGAATACCAAGAAGACAACGCCGAACGCCACGAATGGCAAGGAGACCAATCGTCGCCCCAGTAAACGGAGTAAGTTACTCAAATGTCAACCCTCATTTCTCATATGAAAATTGATGTGCGCCCCGGGCACGGTAACGTCCCAAACCGTGCCCGGGAACGATGCATCAGCCGATTTTGCTGTTGAGTAGGTACAGACCCGTGGTACCGATGGGGCTGACCTTGGAGAAGGACCCCTGACGGACGGCAGTGGAGATATTACGATGGAACAGGCCGTATATCGGTACTTCGTCGGCGACAACATCCATCGCCTGATTCCAATAGCTTTGGCGCTGGTCCGTGCTTGAGGTCGCAGTGGCCTTCTCCATGAGTTCGTGAAGCTTGTTGTATCCATCCGTGCCATACCAGAAAGTGCGTTGGCGAGTCCATGTCGAATCGCCAAGCCACCAATTCAGTAGCACATCGGGATCGTTGCCGAACACAGTCGGATCTCCGGGGGCGAGCACCATTGAGAAATCGGCGTCATCCTTATCGGTAATTGTCGGGAACAGTGCGGAAGACTTCATCGACTGGATATCCACATTCATGCCAATGGCCGCCAAATCATTCTTGATCTGCGGAGCCAGCTGGGTAATCCAAGTCTGATCAGTGGTATATAGCGTGAAACTGATTGGGGACGTCACACCGGCTGCCGCCATCAGCTCCTTGGCTTTATCCACGTTGTAAGAGTACACGGTGGAGGCCTTATTATAGTATTTGCTGTCTTCCGGCATGAAACCGGTCAGCGGCTTGGCCTCTCCGGAAAGCTGGTTCTTAATCAGATTGTCCACATTGATCGCATAGAACACTGCCTGACGCACACGCTTGTCATCGAAGGGCTTCTTCTTCGTATTGAACATGATAAAGGCCTGGTTGAAGCCGCCGACGGTCTGAATGTCGGAACCGGCAGACTTCAAGGTCTGGAAGGCATTAGCGGGCACATTCTCCATGATGTCGTTCTGTCCCGATTGCATGGCGGTGACACGGGCGGTGTCATCCACGTTGACATTCCATACCATGTGGGCGGCCTGCGCCGGGAAGTCGCCGTTATACAGGTCGTTCCTGTCGAATTTGACCTGTTGATCATTAATCTCCGTGTACTTCCACGGACCCGAGCCGATCGGCTTCTTTTTCAGATCTTCGTCCGATTGCGAGGCTGGTACCACGTGCACCAGCGACATGCGCTCCTTGACCAAGTTGAATGGGGTCTTGAGCTTGAAGGTCAAGGCGTTATCCCCGTCGGTCTCGATGGTGTCGATGAATTTCAGCATCGGCTGATATACACTGCCTTCGACCATCATGCGGTCGAATGATGTTTTCACATCGTTGGCGGTCACCGAATTGCCATCGGAGAACTTGGCCCCGTCACGAATGGCGACCTTGTACTCGGTGTCGGAAATCTTCTCGGGATCGCCCTTGGCCAAACCGGAAGTCAAATTACCGGTGGACATATCAAGAGTGTACAAGGCCTCGGTAACATGCCAGTTACCGCTCATCGGCAGGGCCATCGACGTTGACAACGGATTAAAGTCACGGCTGGAATACGCCACTTGCGCGGTAATGGTGTCCTTCACCACCGTACCGGATGCCGAGGTACCACCCGACGAACCACAACCAGCCAACGCCATCAACCCGGCCACCGTGGCGGCGACCGCTACTCTGAACATTTTACGTTTCATGGTCACTCCTCTTCCTCGAGTTTGTTGCGAACCTGTTCTGCGGCGCCAGACGATTGCCGCCCGGACCGTCGGACACTCCCCAGCTAGGCTTCTCTGCCACGGATAGTTATCTGACGTCAGAACTATCAAAATCATATGATGTCTGATGTCTGTTGTCAAATTGTGTCTCTTTCTGGTTCCTCAGCACGCTGACATCCGTCGGCTCGCCACAACCGTGTATCGGGAGGCACTCTTCCATCCGCCATCGCGCCGGTGCACGCGCATCATCTCAACGAGACGTAACTCTAATACCTGGCTACTTAACCAGTCGGCGGGAGGGCCTCCTCATGCTGATATCCGGGCGATTCCGAACACCGAGGTCACAAGGATGCTATGTCTCACATACGCGCCGCAAACCAACGCGTAATCGATGTGGGATGTGTGATGGCGGTGCCGACAACCGCTGCCCACGCTCCCATGGCCATCACCTGGGTGAGTTGGTCAGGTGTATGGATACGACCTTCGCACAGTACTGGCGTGGCATCGCCAAAGGCCGCGACCATCCGCCCGAGCAGGTCGAAATCCGGACCATCGGTTTTCTTGCGCTCCCCTGTGTATCCGGACAGCGTGGTGGAAATAATATCGCTGCCGGCTTCGACCGCACGCTCAGCATCGGCAAAGGAACCACAATCAGCCATAACAACGATGCCTTCGTCATGCAACGCACGGACGGTATCGGCATAGGTGCGGCCGTCAGGCCGTGGCCGACCGGTCGCATCGATGGCGACGATGTCGGCGCCAGCGGATGCGCAGCAACGAGCATGGCGCAGTGTCGGCGTGATATACACTCCCTCACGGCCGTCTTTCCAGATGCCAATCACCGGCACTTCAACCTGTCCCTTGATGGCGGCGATATCGGATAGGCCTTGGCAGCGGATACCGACCGCGCCACCTTCCACAGCCGCCATCGCCATCTGCGCCATGGTCTCCGGATGGCGCAGCGGCTCGCCCGGATATGCTTGGCAACTGACCACCAGTCCACCTTTTATTGCTTCGATCGCAGGATGCATAGCTAGTTCCCTTCACTTGGTTTCGATGTACAGGATTATTTATAGACATGCGCGCTTTGGTCGCGCTCAACGGAGCGGCGGCGCACCCAGCGGATCACGCATGGAAGAAAGATCGTTCGGCGGCGACAGCGGCACCGATCAGTGGGGCCGAACCACCGAGTTCGCCTTCAATTAATGGTGTCGGACGAATCAAGGGCAGGGCCGAGGCCACGAATCCGCTGCGCAGCGCATCCCACCACTGCGGGCCCGCTTTGACCACCGAGCCGGAGACAATGACCACATCGGGATCGACAGTATTAGCTATGCCACCAAGTACGAAGCCCAGAGCATGAGCGCTGGCCTCAATCGTACGCATGGCGTGTTCCTCGCCGGCCATAGCGCGGCGTGCAACCTCGACTCCGTCAGGGACCATGGTGGCGTCGGCGACATTGACCGGCAACGTAACGTTGTAAAGATCTCTGAGTCCCGTACCGGAGGCGACCGGCTCAATATGGCCTTCCATAGTGCCGCAGGAGCAACGGAATCCCTTGCCCAACCTACTAGCGACATGACCCAAGTGTCCGGCCGCGCCATGCGCACCAGTAAAAAGACGTCCATTAACAATCAGCGCACCGCCGATACCCGTACCCACTCCTAGCGACAGCACCACTTCATTGCCACTTCCCGCTCCGAATATGGCTTCGCCAATACCATGGGCACCGACGTCACCAATCATATGGACCGGGATGTCGGTAGCCGCGGCGAACGCGTCATAGACGCGCTGTCCACGCCATCCCGGCAGAATATCGGTGGCCGAGAGGATTACGCCATTGCGCGAGTCGGGAACACCGGCAGTCGCAATGCCGATGCCGGCGATAGGCATTCCACCGGGTTTTGCCGCCTCTTTCAGTCGTCCGCGGGCGCAGTCGACCAACCTCCTACACAGCACTGTCCCCCCGAGGTCAGCTTGGGTGGGTATTTCTTGGAGGTCCTGCACTTGCGGCTTTTCGTCGCGCTCGTACTTACCCTGATGAATACGGTCGGGCAATGTCACGAAGGCTGAGGCGATTTTGGTACCACCAATATCAAAGGTGAGATAGGTTCGTGCGGTCATCAGAGCACCACCGCATCGTGAATGTGAGATAGGAATTCGAGACGTTCGGTCAGCGTGGCGTCCTCGGGCACCACGACTTTGGCGCCGATATAGTCTACGGCATCGTCCGCCGCACATACGCAGGCACGAATCCGTTCAACATCCATCAGCGAGGTTGGTTCATCAGGGGCCATCGGCAGGTGACCATCAATCCAGGCATAGCCATATTGCGTCTCATCAGGGCCTGCTCCGGAAAACATCAGCCCTTTAAGTACTCCTGCTTCACGGGCGGCACGGACATGATCTTCGGCTGTTCGGGCGACACGACTCTCAACCACCGAACGTCCCCAATTAATGATGATTCCGATGCCGGTGTCTCGTGCCAGCTCAATCTCCGACTCGATTGGAAGGAAGCCCTTTTCCGGTTTCTGCCCTTCGACGTAACGGTCACAGTGCTCAATCACCAGCTTGGCGCCATGCCAGTCCCAGTCAGCCATGGCTTCCAAAGACATGGCCATAGCACTGGCATCACTCAACCTGGTTGGCGCAGTGTGGATTTCTACATAGGCCACGTCGGCCGAACCCCTGCGTTGGGTGAAATCTTCGAACGCCGTATGCAGATCACCCATCATCATCAACGCGGCCATGCGGCCGTCCACGTCGGGACTGGCCAGGCCGAAGTTCGGATTCTTCCATACGTGCTGCATGGTACCGGGAATAGCGGTGATGGTATTGGCATGCCAATGTGTGGGCAGTACCTTGGCCAACCACCGCCGCGACTCAACATCAGCTAAATCTCCTGGAAAGGGAATCTCGGCACCGTTAATCCATCTCTGGCGACCGAGAAGCCGGTAGTAGTCGCACTGATCCTCACGGGACCGAGGCAGTGAGGCATATGCCCCGACAATGAATACCGATTCCGCCATGATTCCTCCTTGAATTCGATGTGGCGCGACACCACTATTCATCAGACATCATACCTCTTAACTGTCGCTCCTGCTACTCGCTACCCACCGTATAGTCACATTCCCGTGCATCACAGACGCACTCCGGCGCCCTCTTTTTATTGCCCTGGTTTCCTCCAGCAATGGCAGAATACCGCCGCTCCGTCTCCCCTGCCATTCCATGATGCTCTTTATACACTCAAATGCTTATACGCTTCATCCGACGCTCGGGTGAGCCGACCCATATGGTGATTAGACTGGGGGACAATGCCACTCGATCCATGAGGAGACCATGTCGCTCATGGTCACACCTTTCATAGCGGCTGTGAGCTTGAGACGGCGATGCAGTTCCGCCTCGAGGCTGAACGTCGCGTGAACGGTCCGTCCGGCACCCCGCGCGTCACACCCGTCGGAGGATGCCGCGGTGAAGGTCGCCTGGAGTCTGGATGCCGTGTCGATCGGCTTGCTGATGTTCATAACGGGTCACATCCTTCCCTGTTCGAGTCCCGCGAACGCTTCGATGAGCTCGTGGGCCACCAGCCCGTACCCGCTTGCGTTCGGCAGGCGGCCGGATTCGCTCGACCTGCGTATCGACTCCCTGAACGGGATCATCGCGTCGAACCGCGCCAGCCCCCGCTCGGCGAGGTATCGTTCGGCCCGTCTCAACGCGACGGTGTTCGCCCTGACCTGGGTCAGGAGCACGCTGCTGGGCCTGTCGATGGCTTGGGACGTCTCCCACATGCGGTCTAGGTCGAGACCGCCGGGCGTGCTGACGAGCACGACCAGCGTGCTCGCGTCGACCGCAGCTGCGATCAGGTCGGACTGGCTGGGCGGGGTGTCGACGAGCACCCACGTGTCCGGATCCGATGGCGGGACGGCGACCGTGAAACGGTTGGCGACCAGTACGTCGAACGGCAGAGGGTCGCCCGCGGCGCGGGCCTTGGACGCCCAGAGCGTCGCACTGCCCTGCGGGTCGATGTCCCTGACCTCGACCTTGCGGCCGAGACGGCTGAGGGCGAGGGCGGTGCAGATGGTGCTGGTGGTCTTGCCGACCCCGCCCTTCATGTTCGCCATGGCGATGATGCGTGGAATACGCGCTGTGCGGCTCATGTCCGGTCTCCTTTTCCGTCTGGTTGTGTTTCCCTCTCGCTCCCGCCGTTGTCGGCATGGGTCCGGATCCAATCGGAGGACCGTCGGACCGCGACTCTCTGCCGATAGGCGTACTGGTCCTCGCTCCTGCGCCGGCGGCCCTCGCGGGTCGAGGACTGCATGCGCACCTCCCTGACGAGTTCGGGATGCTCGCGCACCCATACCGTCAGGTTCCGGAGACGGGCGGGACTGGAGTCGGACAGGTCCACGCCGTCCTCCTCGGCGCGGTGGCGCAATAGACGCCTTGCCTTGACGTCGATCCCGCCCACGCGCCCGTGCTGTTCACGGGAGATGATGGTCTGCGCGATGCATTCGGCCTGGATGGGGCACATGTCGCACAGGATCCGCGCGGTGGTCTTCAGGACGCGACGGTCGGACTTGTTCTTGACCCGTTCGTTGTCGGTGCCCCACATGAGGTCCTGGATACCCAACGGCAGACCGGCACAAACCCCCGCCACCCGGCCGTTCGTCTCGTTCATCATGTCATCCCGATCCCTTCCCGACGGTTGAGTTCGTCGGCATGCCGCCTGCACGCCGTGTACCATTCGCTAGGTTTGCCATGGCGTAAGCTTCCTTCATGGCTATATTCGCTTTCGTGGGGTTTCATGTCGGCCAGGACGTGCGTGCAGGTCACGGAATGCACGTGACGTGTCACATGCGGCCCGGACGGCGCAGTCGCATGGGCCTGCCCGTCATGGGTGTGTGTCGAGGCGTCGAACGAACGTCGGCGTTCGATCCGGGAGACCGCGTAGTCGTTCGCCAGACGGTCCCAGACACGGGCGAGGTCCCGGACCGTGAGGATACGGGCCAGCCAGTACGTGTTCGCAGGAATCCAATCAATGACGTCGGCGACACGGGCCGCCGCGACCGTCTCGTCGATGCCGGCAGCATCAGCGATGTGGGCGATGAGCCCGGATGCCTTGGCGAGGTCCCGTCCGGATGGTTCCGGTGTGGGCAGCGAGAGCCCGGAACGTACGAGCGTGAGCCGGTCCACCACGCTCCGTGCCGCCTCCCGTCCGCCGATTATGCCGTTTCGTGTTCCGCTTGCGAGGTCCTTCCCGCTTGCGGGGAGATCTCCCATAGGGAGAGAGGGGTATTTGTTTATATATTTGTTCATATATGGGTCTGTCACCGATGACAGGGCTGTATTGTCACCGATGACAGGGCTGTCGGAGCCGAGCCCGTGCGGTCCTGTTCTTTCGTCGATGTCGTGGATCGGCTTGCCCCCAACGTTTTCCAGCCCTGTCATTTTGACAGTGCCGTGGATCTCCTTCCTCTCGGTGCGGGCCTGTCTCGCTTGGCGGCCGGGTTTCAGGGCGACTTTCTCCAATGTGACGCCCATGCAACATTCCCACACGATGGAACGGTATGGTTTGGCGATGTATTCGCCGTGTTCGTTCCATTGTGCGAGGCTCTGGTTGCCACGGCGGATCACGCCGGCCTTCTCGAGATCACGCAGGGCGCGACGGACCGAGGCCTCTGAGCAGTGGGCCTCGAGCATCAGCGTGTCAATCGTGGGCCAAGCGCTACGCCCGTCGGGCTGGCAGCGGTCGGCCAGGGCAATCAGGACAAGGCGTGACGTGGCGGTCGGGCACGGGGCCTCGCGCAACGCCCAGCTCGTGCACTGCCAACTCATCGCGCACCCCTTCCGATGAGTGTCATGATGGCGTGCAGGAGACGCGCGAGCAGACTTCCCGCCGTCAGGACGGCGTATAGGAGCGGGGTAAGCAGGCCGAGGCAGCAGAATACCGCGATAGTGAATACCAGATACATGGCTTCCATGTCAGTCTTCCCTTTCCGTTGCTTGTGAGGCCGTATGCGACTTCACAAGCCGGGATGCGATCTCGTCACCGACCGCCGCCGGTCGGCACAAACTCCATGTCATGAGCAGACCGGGAACGAGCAGAATGGCAAGGAGGATAAAACATACGGTCCACATGGGTCAGTTCTCCTTCCACGCGGGATGGGCGAGCATGGATGCGATGCGTCCGCCTCTATCGGTCATGGCATCGAGCTCATGCATGGATTTCCCATAGGATTCGGCATCGACGATGCCACCTAGGACGGTTGGTTTGATGGACGAATGCTGGCTGATGAGCCGGCTGAATCCACGGAGTGTGTCCCCGATACCCTGTAAATAGGCGAGACGAACGATCTCGCCGATAGTCATCGTGGCGTCAACCTCACCGACGATGCCCGTGATACGCTCCATAATGTGGTCGAGGTCGGCATAGAACTGTTCCGACATGGGATCGTTATGATTGACGGTCATCTCTGCTTCCCTACTTCCTCAATGTGTGTTCCCATGGACCACATGGACAGGTCACGAGCGTCCAGTGGGTTCCCATGGCACCACAGACCCATGGCTACAAGGAGGACCCCGAGGAGAGCCAACGGGATTAGAATCAGGATGGATACCATTATGCCGGCCGTAGTGCCGACATCGGACAAAGCCACAGCCGAGAGGAGACAGACCGTCGCTCCGTGTCCATAACGGATGGACAGGCACATCCAATAATCCGATTCATCCGGCACTGAACCCGTGAGCGGCATATCTCGCCCGACGGCATGTCGAGCCGAATGACTCGGATCGGCGACATCATGGATGACTGTTTCGGCTACTATGTTCATTGTGTGGACCTTTCTTCGTTAGAGACAATGCCTGACCGGTACTTTCGCCGGTTATCGGTCGCGGGAGGTTCGTACCCCGGCCCTGTTCCGTGGTCTTTCACTTCCGACGGAACGGGGCCTTCCTTTTCTCCGCCACTGGTCGCAGAAACTCATGGACATCGCACTTCATCATCGGCACTCTCCGAGCCCGGCCCGCCCCCAGCAATCGGCCACAAGGTATCAATCCGTCCAAGCAAGTAATCGGTCGACACCTTGAAGAAATCGGCAAGTACCGAAATGTCTTTCATGGTGAAAGAACGAACGCCAGTGAGTTTGTTGGAGAAGACCTGTTCGGATAAGCCAATCGCCTCGGCGACTTCTCGTTGAGTGCGTCCGTTTTCCTTGATAAGCCCCGATGCCCTCTTGCTTATCTTGAGCATATTTAATTGATTTTGATTAGTCACCATGCAGATAAATATAACACAACTAATCTATTATGATTATTGGAGTGTCGATTTTGATAATTATTTGGTCAGAATTGCATAACTAATCGCTCATAAGTACAATTCTTAGCATGACAACTACAACTACAATGCCAGCCGTTGAGGTCAGCCCGCAGGATGTAGCCATCCTTAACCTCAATATGCTGATGCAAATTGAGGGCAAATATCGCAAAGATCTTGCGACCTACATCGGACGTAAACCTCAGAACCTATCGCGAATGATGAACGGCGACAGTAACTGGGCAATAAACGATATGTTCAAGGCTGCGCAGTTCGTAGGCGTCACCCTTGACGTCCTGACCGACCCATCTCTTACTCCAGCGAAGGCAATCGCCATCATCAGCAAGTACGAAGACGATTACGAAGGAGGTTCATCTGTCGTTGATGCAATCAACGACAGTCGAATACGCAGGGCATGGATTTTGACGGCCTGAAAACTCACGTTAGACCGCAACCTTGTTCCTAGGCTCATCTAGGTTTATGAAGCTCATAACCCAGAGGTCCATGGTTCAAATCCATGCCCCGCTACCAACGCCTCCGGATTCACATTAAAGAATTCGGAGGCTTTTTCTATATCGTCCAAGCTCCACGGATGTTTCCCAGAGAACTTCTGCGAAACTGCTGGCCTTGTAACACCAAGGACATCCGCCATGTCCTGCTGGTTCATGCTTCTTGCGGCCATCATCATTCGCAGATTAAAACTAACGAGGTCTTGCAAACCGCGTTTCTTCGTCGCCACTGGTTTCTTTTCGACTGTTTTCACATTACATATGGTAACCAGAAATTCCCTAAATTAGCAAGACGACACTCCGATGATCTCAGAAATAACCAATGGTGACTATTATATGTGACCATGAGTTACATAAAGTTATCATCAGATACGATAGGTAAAACTATCAGACTTCTACTAATTGCAAATAACATGTCACAATCCGACTTAGCTAGAGCACTCAATATATCTAGACCAGCAGTAACAAGAAAAATCAATAATCAGACTGCATTTACAACAGCGGAAATAAACATCATTGCGGATTTATTTCAGATTTCTACAGATTCACTATTAGGTCGCTCACAGGATATGAAAAATGCGTGATCAGCTTGCATACGGAAGCTCCCTCCCGGGGTTAGGCAGGAGGGAGAGTTTTCAATGTTTTGGCCATGGGCCCAAAGCGAGGAAACCCATGAACCGCTTCTCACTATACACGATTCTAGGGCCGAAGTGGTTCATTGCGGACGATGTCGATGAATACCGGAACTTTTATGGTTAGGAAGCACTAATGAGCGTTGCGGCAGTTGATTGGGCGTTGAGGCGAGCCCCTGTAGGCGCGGATGCGTCTGCGCGTCTGGTACTCGTGTATCTTGCGGACCGTGCGGACGATGAAGGGCGGGATGCTTTCCCGAGCATTGCCACTCTTGTCGAGCAGTCCCACCTGTCCAGAAGCACTATCAAGCGTATTTTAAGGCGCCTTGAAGAGCAGGGGCTCATCAGTCGTGGTGACCAGTTAAAGGTTGCCCATTATCGTATCGACCGTCGTCCCGTGGTCTGGGATCTGCATGTGGAATTGACCGTGGACGACTCACGGGAGGAGCGGGGGCCCAAAATGACCCCTCGTGAAGAATCGCATGATTCCGCGGTTTCCGCGGGGGTTCAAAATGAGCCCCCGCTCAGTGAGGAAATGCGTGAGAATCGTGAGCGGAGGTTCACTGGTGCACGGAGCGGGGGTTCACTGGTGGACCACAAACCATCCTATAAACCATCCATTAAACCTCTTTATCCCCTTGAAGGGGATGAAGGCGATGTGGCGGCGATTCCCGATGATGGTTTCCCGGATGGGCCTGACGAACGGATACTCGATGCCATCCGTGAGGACGATGCTCCTACCGCTCAGGATGAGGGTGGGGATGCGCAGCGGGTTGTTTCGTTGATGGCTTCACTGCGTGAGTCCGCTCGTGTTGAGCTCGCGCCGTTCAAATCCGAGAAGTCCCACACGAGGTTCGAGCGCAGGCAGCTTGCAGCGGCTGCCCGTCTTGTGGCCGCGTTTGGCGTGGAGCGGGTGGAGCGTACCGCTCGGTGGGCGTTGGATGCTAGCCAGCCGTTTTGGAGGTCCGTGGCGTTCACTCCTGAACGGTTGGAGCGTAACTGGACACAGGTTACGAGCCAGATGAGTGTTCCACGGCCTTCCACAGGGGCTTTCGCGGATTCTTCCCCGGTCTCCCATGTTCATGTGCATTCTCGTGGTTGCGAGCATGTGCAGCAGGTTCTGGGATACACGAATCCCGGGGATTGTGTGGTGGATTCACGCGCAGCGCACGTCCTGGATTTGCTTCGGTCTGGGTATGGCGTCGAACGGATTCGCGAGACCCTTGCCGCGCGCGAAGTCACTCCTATAGCTCGATAAGCCCATGTTTTCAATGTTTTTCCAAGGTTTAAGGGGTTAATGATGGAAGGATTTAGATCAACCGGTTCAACGCGGTCGTGGCGTTCAGCATCGAAGTGTTCGACACTCTCACCGGCTCGTGCCGATGAGTTGTTTTTCGCGGATGGCGCGCATCCTGACACGGTGGCGCATGCGAAAACGTATTGCTCTACGTGTCCCGTCAAGGCTCAGTGTGCCGCGTGGGGCGCGGCTATTAATGCTGAGTTTGGTGTCTATGGCGGCGTGCCGTCGTATGCGCGTAAAAGTCTGGTGAGTTTGTACCGCCAGGCTCATCCCGATGAGAACACGGCCGCATTGAGCGAAGACGAACGTTTCACGAGATTCGCTGAATGGATAGAAAAAGATCCCAGTGTGATTGGTCAGGCCATTCATCATGCCAGCCACTCGCATAATCGCGCGTACTGGCGGAGGAAGCGTGCACGCGTAGTCAGTGTCCAGGCTGGGGATATCGAACTTAATGGGATTATTCGCGTAGCCGACATTGAGCCTGTTCCAGGCCGTTGTGTCCAGCTGACTCTTTTCTAAGGTTTTTAAGTTTTACCACCAATCAATCTAAGGAGAAAATAAGGATGATCAAAAATCATTCATGTGTTGCCGCTGCCGTCGCAGCGGGTGCGTGCGCGTTGGGGTTGGCCGTCCCGCCTGCATTTGCGGAAGATACCGCGCCTCTTCCAACGCCGTCAACCTCAACGACGAAGCCTGCTGAGCAGTCATCCGAGACGGCTCCTGGCACGAAGCCTTCCGATCCGCTTCCAGCACCAACGACAGCGCCGACTACGACGCCTACCCCAAAGCCACAGGACACGACGCCTACCGAGACGGCTCCAGCACCAGCCCCTGTTCCAACGACGAAGCCTTCCCGGCCATCGGCAACAACTCCCGAGCCAACTCAGTCGGTAACCGACGATGTGACCGTTCCCGCTCCTGGCACCGCACCGACCACGGTCGGCAAGGCGCCTAGTGCTTCCCTGCCGGTTCGTCGCTCGTATACGTCTGTGCGTTCTCGGTATCGTTATGCTACGCGTAGCGGCGCAGCGTCCGCTCCTCGCCTCGCACAGACCGGTGCGTCCATTGTTCCACTTGCTGTCGTTTCGGCCGGTTTGATGGTTTTGGCCGGGGCGGGTTTTATAGCTCGTCGAACGTTCGACCGCTAAAAAATTCATCGTTGTCTTTATGTCCTTCATCCCCGAGATGTTTCGGGGATGATGAATGAGCAGGCCGTGAGCACACCCATGTGTGCTCACGGGTATTGGAAAAAGATTGCTAAGGAGAAAATGATGTTTACTACGGTTATTGAAGTAGGTTCGGCGGTTCTTGCCGCTGACGCGAATAGTGTCGTGACGAGTGTGTTGAGTACGCTTGCAACCTGGGTTGTTGTTGGCGGTGGTTTCTGGGCGGTGTGGGGTGCTGTCACTTTGGGTGGCGGTCTGTCTGACCATAACTCTCCTCAGATTCAAAATGGCGTGTGGAAGATTGTTGGTGGCGCGATCATTATTGCCGCTGCCGCCTTGTTCAAGACTCTTGTGTGACGAAGGTCTGACCGTATCATGTTTGATTTCAAGGATGGGTTAAAATCCCTGCTGAACCAGATCAGCCAGGGGATGGATCCGACAATATCAAGCTTATTGACTCAGACTCCGGCGGGTAAATATCCTGATGCTTATCAGACGGTAACGAATATTGCTACTACCGCGGTCAAGCCTGTCGCCATGACTGTGTTGGCGGTGGTGTTTAGTCTGGAAATTCTTCATGCGAGCCAGAGCATTGATCAAGATGGTACGCAGGGTGTACGCACGATTACGAAGTCGTTATTCAAAATCATTATCGTGTATATGGCTGCAATGAACGCGTCATGGCTGTGTGAGCTTATCACGTATTTGATTCAGCAGATCGGCACGGGGGTCAGCAGGCTCATAACGCTTCCTGGAACATCATCTGATGCTCCTAAACAACTGTTGGGAAATGCTCTTGAGTCGAGCGGCGCTCTTGGCCAAGCAAATCTTGGCCAACAATTAGTCGCAATCATTATGCTGCTTATTCCCTTCTTGATTTCCAAGCTGGCGACGCAGGCGGTGCAAATCCTTATCATTGCGCGGTTTGTTGAGCTCTTGATTCTCACGGCGTTTGGCGCTCTTCCCATCGCTTTCCTGTCGTATGACGGGACGAAAAGTTGGGGTGAGGCGTATATCCGCGAGTATGCGTCGTGTGCGTTTAGCAATATCACGCTCCTGATAGGCCTAGCCGTATATCAGCCTGTTGCCAACAGCATGCTTACTCACAATCAAGATCTGATGAAGATGAATCTTAATCAGGTGGTTTTCGATAATTGGGGACAGCTCATCACGGTGAGCGTGTTGATGGTTGCACTCGTCCTCATCAGCCAGAAGGCATCTAAGGCATTGTTCGGTCAAGCCTAAATGAACAGGAGAAGTTTCATGCTTGTGATGGATGTTCCCACGGATATCAACCAAATAGACCCGAAGCAATGGTTTGGGCTTACTGGTCGCCAGTTCCTGTGCGTGTCCGGTGTCGTTGTATGCGCCGTAGGGTCGATTGCTTGCCAGTTCCTCGCGCCTGCAGAGGTTTCTCATGTAGTCGATCAGGTCATCATCATTCCTATCGTGCTTTTGGTATAGGTGGGCTGGTTCAAAAAATCCGGACTGCCTGTAGAGGATTTTCTTGTCCGGTATTGGCAGTGGCGCATCGTGTTGACGCGTAAGCCTCTTATCCGTGAGGGAGAGATCCCTCATGACAGGTATGCCACGCGGCGCGAACTCAAGATCGTCAACGAGCACGTCGAAATGGCGCCTACCGTCCAGGACGCTTAAACGTTCATCAGTTAATGGTTAAAAAATATAGTTCTTAAGGAGTTTTCAATGTTTGGATTGGGTAGGAATCGTGGGTCTCATGTAGATCAGGGGCATGTGCAGAAGGCAAAGAAGGAAGCTTTGACTGCGGCATCCATGGTGTTTCTGCATGGTATCCGTAAGGATGGCATCGCCTATGTTGGGGCTGGCTGGTGGAGCGCTACGGCACTGATTAGTGATGTCAATTATCAGCTTGCCTCTGTAGATACGCAGAAGAAGATCTTGAACGCATGGATGAGTACGTTGAACATGTTTGATGAGAATACGCGTATTCAGGTGACGAGTGCGAATCGTATGCTCAACGGGCGTAGCGTCACGCGTGGCGTGTACATGGATGCTGAGGGTCGTGATGGTTTGGATTCGTATCGTCAGTCGTTTAATGAGCTCGCTGCTGACCAGCTCAAAGGCCTGGCGTCGAGCACGGTGACGGACAAGTATATTACCGTGAGCGTCAAGGAGCTTGACCAGGACAAGGCAGTCGTCAGGCTCAATCGTCTCTTGTCAGGGTTGAAGACGCAGCTTGCTTCCATGAGTGGCTGCACGGCACATCGTCTTGATCGCGGTGAGCGCCTTCGTGTCTTGAGCTCGATGCTGCAACCGGATGAGCCTTTTACCTTTAGCGAGGAGCTCTTCGAGCAAGCGCCGAAGAATATGCGGGCGAAGGATTTCGTCACTCCATGGAGTATGGATTTCAGGAATAAAGATCAGATTACTCTATCGTCTCAAAGTGAGACGTTCATGACCCATGTGTGGTTGGAGGCATGGCCGGCACAGTTAACGGATACCCTTATCTCCGATCTGGCTGATATTACTGCTCCGATAGTGGTCAATGTGCATATCGCGCCATGGGATCGCGCGTCCGGCTTGGAAAAGGTCAAGACGAAGCAGGCAGGTGTCAAGGGCGAATATGACAGGAGCGTTCAAAAGCTCGCTAAGCAAGGATTGGGCGCGGAGAGCGTGCCTGATTCTATTACCGAGCGTGTGGATGAAATGACTACGTTGCTTGATCAGCTTCGTACGTCGAACCAGCGTATACTGGACACGCTTGTTTTGGTGAGCATGAGCGCTGATAGTGAGGATGAGCTCAAGCAAACGCTTCTGGAAGTGGAACGTGTCGCACGTCGTTTATCATGCAAGATGAGCGTGACACGTTACATGATGCCTGAAGCCCTGAACGCCATGCTGCCATTGGGCGTCGATAGACTGCCGATGAGGCGAGCATTAACAACGGATAGTGCGTCGATTCTCATCCCTTTCACCGCTCAGGAAATCATGGAGTCTCATGGCCAGTTTTATGGGATCAACGAACGCAGTGGCAACCCCGTAATCGTGAATCGCAGCGAGCATATGAATTCCAACGGGTTCATCCTGGGAACGACCGGCTCAGGTAAAAGTCAGTCCGCTAAGGCCGAGATTGCGCAGCGTGTATTGAATTCTGCCGATCGCGTAGTCATCATCGATCCTGAACATGAGTATGTGCCGCTGGCGCAGGCTTTGGGTGGACAGGTTATCACCGTTTCTGCGGGCTCGGCGCAACATATGAATCCGATGGATATTAATCTGACGGGTAGCGATGATACCGACCCCGTGCGCTCCAAAGTATCGGTTGTCTTGGATCTGTTAGGTGCTCTGATGGGCGGCACGACAGGTTTAAGCCAGCTCAAACGAAGCATGATCGATACGGCTGCGATGAACGTGTACAGGGATACGCGCGCTCAATTGGATTCGACCGGATCGTATACGCAACCAACCTTGGTGGATCTGAAGGAGCAGATCAAACGCGTGTATGTGGACGTGGAAAATCCTTCTCCTGAAGCACAGGATCTCGTCACCGAGCTGGAGATGTTTACGACTGGTTCCTCTTCTGGTTTCGCGCACCTGACGAATGTTGATCTTTCCGGACAGTTCATTGTTTTTGACGTGTCCGCTTTGGCTGGTCAGATTCAAACGTTCGGCATGATGGTCATTCTCGACCAGATTTGGAGCCTGGTACGTGCAAACCGTGATACCGGTTTGCGCACATGGTTGTATGTGGATGAGTTCCACCGTTTCTTCCATAACGAGTATTCCATTCGCACTTTCTTGGATATTTATAAGAGGGCACGCAAATATGGCCTGGGCGTTACCGGTATCACTCAGAACATCGATGAGCTCTTGGGCAATGATCAAGCACGTTTGATGCTGTCGAATGCGGATTTTCTTCTGCTGATGAATCAGAAGACAACGGATGCGGAAATGCTCCAGGATCTCCTCGAACTGTCGGATGAACAGGTGCGGTTGATGACGACCGCGCAAGCAGGATGTGGTCTGCTCAACACGAACGGTGTTTCCCTTGGTTTCAATAATCGCATGAATCAAAGGAATCTTTTAGCGAAATTGTATTCGACCAAGTTCGGCGACAGCCTACCACAAGCGGGAGGTGTGCTCTAATGCCTGCGTATGAGCCTGGAGGGCATCAGGCATCGGACAGCCTGTATATCCAGGCTGCTTCAGCTTCTCAGGTTACCCAGGTAAGTGCTGGCGCGGCTAAGAGTGTGGCGAGTTCGACCGGTAATGGCGCGGCTCGCGCGTATCAAGGCGTAAAAGCTGCTGTACGCAATGCGAAGTACGGCACTCCTGGAGGGCCAAGAATCACATTACGAGGCCGCGTGTCTCGTCGTGTTTTCCTGTTGAAAAAAGGGTTGAAGGAGTCTCCTCGATCCATACTCAAGGGCGTAGGCACAGGACTGAAGAAGTCTCCTGGAGCGTATGGAAAAGGTGTGTCGAACACGGTAGGCGCTTCTATGCATGGCATGGAGTCGGGTGCGGATGATGAGCTTACTCGGCTGTCTGCATCCTCATCTCGTCTTGTTTCCCAAGCTCCACGCGCAGGGGTGAAAACCATCCGCTCAGGCGCAAAGGCTCTCAGGAAAGCCCATGGGTCAGTCAGGCGTGCCCAGCTTGCCGCAAAACAGTTGAAGTATGCGCGCTCTACCATGCAAATGGTTAAAGCGGTCGCCCGGATGGCCGCTTCTGGCTTGAGTGGTATCGGTTTAGCGCTTCTTCCGCTTGCCGGCATTATTGTTGCGCTTATTGCCGCCATTGGTTTACTGATGAGTTTCTTTAGTGGCCAATCGGAATGCGATGCTGGGAATGCCGTTGCGTCGGGTGGTTTTGGCGCTACCAGTGGCAAGCTTGAGGGGTTAAAAACTACACAGGTTCGCGGCGTGACCGCGGTAGATTATCAAGCCTTAGGTATCAAGCCTTCATGGTTCGAGGATGATACTTCCGCGTACCAGTTTCAGCAGTGCACGTGGTGGGTCGCTAACCGGTGGAAGATGCTGGGCTTGCATGTCGACCATCACATGGGCAATGGTGTCGACTGGGCTGCGTCCGCGAAAAAGCACGGGTATCCGACAGGAGATACGCCACGTCTTGGCGCTATCGTGAGTATGTCAGGTGGCGTCCTTGGCGCTTCTGCCGGCCCTTACGGGCATGTCGCTGTAGTTGAACAGATTGATTCGGATGGCAGCATTTGGGTTTCCGAATCTGGTACAGGCGTTTTCAACACGTATGGCGCCCCTATCGTGGATAGGTATTCAAAAGCGGCATTGGACGCCTCGAAGGGCAGATACGCGTATATTTATTCCACCGGGTCCGCTCCTTCCACCACTACGGGTGATGATGCTCCCACTGGCGCTAATGAAGTGTCCTACGCGCCTGCAGGATGCCCCGTCGATGATGATGGGAATACGGGTGCGGCGTCCGCGGATGCGAAGACCGCTCAAGAGTACGCGAAGAAGACCATGAAGGAGCAGTACGGGTGGGGCGATGATGAGTATCAAGCACTCCTGAAGCTGTGGAATAAAGAGTCCGGATGGAATTACAAGGCTGAGAATAAGAGTAGTGGCGCGTATGGTATTCCGCAGAGTCTGCCTGGTAATAAGATGGCAACTATGGGTGTTGATTGGCGCACGAATTATCAAACCCAGATCAATTGGGGATTGAAGTATATTAAAGGCAGGTATGGTACGCCATCTCAAGCCTGGACGCATAGTCAGCAAACAAATTGGTATTAAAACATAGGGGTAATTTCATTATGGGTGAGTCGCAGAAAAAGGTCGCATCATTCTCTTTGGCATTCTCGCCATTATTGTGCTTCTTGTGTTGGGTATTGGTGCGGGCGTGCTGATCGGCAGCCATATGGCAGGCCCCTCGCAGCAGGCCACATCCTCATCGTCAAAGACGGTGCAGGAGTCACCAGAGTCGCCCGAATCGTTGTGGCATGGAAAGGATATTCGCAAATCCGGCAAAGGCGTGTATCCGGGCATGGATAAGGAACGCGCATGCACCCAAGCAGGCGTGGAAGCAGCATACTGGCTCATTAGTGGTTCAGGCAGTCAGCGTGAGGAAGAGCTGTATAAGCGATTCTTTCTTCCTAACCTTATAAGCGCAGATGTCGATCCAGAGTCTACCGCTCACTGGATCAACCATGGTGATCCGCCCTTTACCGGCGTTCCATTCGATATCACTACGGATATGTTCGGTACAAAAGTCGATGACAATAGTATTGCCTGCGTAGTTTCTTATGATGGTAAAGAGCATGGGAAAGATGATATACCGAATAGTTCTGACCCGTATCCGGATTCCGGCGCAATCTATTTCCAGCTTGCACGCGACGATAAGGACTCCGCGTGGTATGTGATGTCCACGATTTATAACCCTAGTGATTATCAGCGCAATATTAAGCAGCAAGGAAATAATTAACTAAAACTTCCCAACCCTAATTTATCCCTTTCTGATTCCATTCAAATAAAGTATCCAACCAATCAAAAACGGCATTATGGGCAAGTCTCAAATTGTTGACTTGACAATGGGCGTCCGCACCACTTTCCGCCTCAAATATTTGAAGTTTAGTTTGCGGATTTTTAGACTTAAGCGCTTCATAAATCGTCCTGGTCTGGTGTTGCAATTCGACGCTTTCACCTTCTCCCATGATGAATAAGCAAGGGCACAGAATTTTTTGATAGTCTACAACCTTTGCACGGCTAAACACCTCAGTAATAGCGCTCTTAAAATCAGAAGCGCCAAACTGCCAAGCATATTTTTTAAGATTTAAATCCGCAGACTCATTCAAATCTCCAGCTAACCTTAAAACGACATTCATTAACCAACTTGGAGTTTTTAAGCTTGACCCAAATTCTTTTCTAAAGAGTTCCGCAATGTCATAAATGGCTGTACTCGCAATCCATGCATGAATTCTCGAATCTTCTTCGGCAGCTTGTGCGGTAAAATACCCCCCTCCGCTGACACCATAAATGGCTAAATCATTCAGCTCGGGATTTCTGCCTTCCAACCAGTCTATGCACAGTGAAATTGGAATAGCGGCATTCACATCAAAAGTTAACCCTCTACCAGGGTTAGTCCCTTGACCAGGAAGGTCAACCATTAAAACATTGTAACTTCGCCTCCATCCAGGATAGCCAGCAAAGTAAAATAAATCTTCGCGATAAGTATCCCCGCCACCAACCATGATCAAGGTTGGACAATTATTGCCGCTGTGAAGATAATAACCCGGTAAATAGGAATCCTGATAATCAATCGTTAGTTTTTCGACTGGGGCTCCCAGCGAATGGACTGCGTCAGAAAACGCTCTCTCCATTTGATGAACGGTAGACAGATATTCGTCAGAAAATGGATTGATAAACTGGATTGCTGAACGAAATGAATAGGTCTGTGCCAGATAATACTGTGCTTTTGTTTGCCCACTCAAATCCGAATTGCTTACTTTTTGTTCAAGATAGTCCCCATGTGATAAAAAGACATTTTTCCAGTCATCGGGCTTTGGTGATTTTCCCAACTTTTGGGCAAGATAATAAAGTTCTCCGTGAGAGAAGCCAAAAACTTCGCCAATACCTAACAACCAATTAAAGAAAAAATCCGTATCACCATTCTTGAAAAATATTCGGGTGGATTGCCTTTTTAAAATGACCTCATTTTCCTTCATCACTTACCTCCTGTTTTCTGGATTTTTCATGTGGGAAGTTTTAGTAATTAAATGGTTGCCATCCAGTATACCAAGTGTGGCACTATAATAAATGAGGGGATTCTTTTCTGTCCATCCCGCCAAGCACCTCTGTCCCTGTCTTCTTCAATCAGCGACGTAGCGGATACACCTCACCTCGGAGAGGTGGAAGACGGCTCTCAGATTCAGGATGAACGAGCTGGTGATGCGACGCTATCGTCTCCCTGAGAAGCGAGGCCCTCGATTCTGGTGTGGTCGGTTTGGCTACAATTTGCTTGCGTATTTTTGTACCTTGGCGAGGAATCGTGTGCGCTTGCGTGGGGTTGATCTACGTAAGTAGGACATCTGGTGGTGTTTGATGGTCGTGACGCCGCACATGATTTTGAGAATCTGGTGATGGAGGACCTTACCATAGTCAGGCTCGAATAAGCGTGCATAGAACCCCGGAGTATCGTTCGTGGTGATAATCCATGCTTTCTTGCCCTTGAGCAACCCCTTGGGAAACACTCCCCGATACACGTAAGCGAACCCTTTGGAGAAGACACGATCGATGAAGCCCTTAAGGATGGCAGGCATGCCGGACCACCAGATCGGGTAGATGAATACGAGCAGGTCCGCGTCGGTAATGATCCGACGGTACCGCTCGGTATCCGGGTCGATGTTCAGGTTGCGGCGCAGATGGTTTTCATCGAAGCGCAGGACCGGATCGAAGTTCTCCTTGTACAAATCAACCACGGTTACTGAGTGTCTGGCGGGGTTATCTTCCAGCCCCTGCATGACGGAGTTCAGGATAGCGTGGTTGTATCCGTTGTCATTAGGATAAGCGTAAAGCACTGCGATATTCATGAACCTATTGTATGAATCGGGACGTGCCTGTTGTCATGGATATGTCCCGATAGCTTAATCCTTGATGAGCAAGGCCGTATCATTGAGATACCGTCCCCCTGAGAAGCAAGGCCCTCGATTACTGCCAAGGCATCGCCTTTCGCCCCACCCTAGGGGATTTAGCTTAATTTTCGACTGTAGAACGGTTTGAGACCGCGCAAAATATAGACGCACATCGCATTATCCAATCGTCCGAGCTCGTCCGCGGTGAGGAGTTCTCGCTTTTGTGCGGATTGCTGGATGCTGTAGGAGCCGTTCATTCCCTTGTTCTCCGTTGTTGATGTTGTCCAAATGGTTTGATTGCCCAGTATTGTGCTATACCATTTCGTGGTTGTCTCATCATTGCCGCCCAGGAAGAGCTTGCTGTCGCAGTTGGCGGTGATGGTTTCCCACTCGTCCTTGTAGAGCGCCTTGATCTGGCTAATTGTCTGGAGGATGACCGACACGCTCATGTTTCTGCTGCGCATGGTGGAGATAAGGATCGGGAATCCTGGTATCTTGCCAATGTTGGCAAACTCATCCAGCATGCAATGCAACGGAATGGTTAATGCGCCGCTCGCATTGTGGTCTGCTTTATACATGGTGGTTTCGAACAAGCATTGATAGAAGATGGATGCCAGATACGTGAATGTCTGGTTCGTGTCACTGATAATAATGTAGATGACGGTGGGCTTGTCCCCTACCTGGTCGAGCTGCATGGTGTCATTATCCAGGATGGTTTTAATACGCCTCGCGTGCAGTCCTGCTGTTTGGTTCGCAAGTGTCGTGATAATGGAGGCGCGGGTTTCTGCGGGGCCTTGCTCGTAGGTTCGGTATTGGCTGCAAGCGAAGTCGAGGCCTTCAAGCATGGCAAGGCTTTCCCCGTCATAATCATCCGCGGATTTCTCAGCGTCCTCGATGAAGGCGCGCGTTTCCGCCATAAGGTCATCGATAGGGCTCGCTTGGTCAGGGTCGGATTCACTTGCGCTCATCTGGCTGAGCATATTCATGACGGTGTTCATGTTGCGCGTTTCCGGATCCTCCGCAAAATACGTGTAGGCAAGCAGGCTGGTCAGCAGGCTTTTGGACGCTTTATCCCAGAAGTCGCCATAGTTTTTGGTGTTCGCTCCTGTGTTGGTGATGATGTTATCAGCAAGCCTTATGAGGCTTCCTTCTGGATCATCAGGATTCATATAGTTCAGCGGGTTGAAGTGGTCTGAGGTGGCCATGTCGATGAGGTTAAAGGTTTTAATCCGCCACCCAGCCTTACGCATCTTTTCGGCCGTTTGGTGATGGATTTCGCCTTTCGTATCAGTGATGGCAAGACTGATTGGAGTGTGATGGGTGGCCATGTTGGTCATGTTTGGTAGGACATAGCCGCGCGTCTTGCCCGAACCCGATGCCCCGGTGACCAGGACGTTGAGGTTACGCCTCGTCTTATATGTATCCAGGGCGAGGGCTTCACTGTGGGTCATGAGGAGTGTGTTACCCGGGTTCTTGTCACTGTAGGGTCGCATGTCCGTGCTGCTTGCCCAAGCGGCGCTGCCGTGTTCCTCACCGTCTCTTGTGACGTGTTGCCCGCTGTAGTGGTAGAGCAAAGCCAGGAGCACAATGGCTGCTATGGCGGCGCCTGCGATGAGGTCTATACGGTTCATACTGGGGACCGGGTTTTTATACGCATCCAAGCTTGCATTTATCGCGGCTAGGGCATCGTGGGACGCTATGTAGGATACGCGTACTGGCCTGCTGACGATATTGCCCGCATAAAAGCCCATGAGAGTAAGGATGAGCCATATGATGGGGCTCATTTTCTTATTCGATGTCATTAGTGCCTCCTTGATCGTCGTCCGTCATCACGGTGGCCAAGTCCGCCCATGGATTCATGGAGGGTAGTGGCGGAGTTTTCGCACGTTGGCGCCGCTGCGCCTCATGTTTGATTTTCTCGATGAGACTTGTTTTCGTCCATTGCCCTTCTGGCGGTTGGAATTTGCCGCGCACTCCTGGAGCGTAGGGTTCATGTGCATCCTCTTGTGCGGCGTCATCGACTATGGGGGTCTCGTCCCTGAGCTGACTGTGGATGAGAGCATGGCTTGGCTCCTCAGGCTGCACATGATGCTCGCCCATACATACGATATGCGGGTTGGCCAGGCTGTCTGCGATGGTGATGCTCATGCCTGTCCCGCTTGTCTGCTGGTGTGGGTGGCCATGTTCAGGATACGAATTTTCATGTTTTCGCTTCTACCGTCGAGGCCGACGGTTTCTGGGCCGGTTACGACGCCTTTGATGATGACATCTTGACCTTTCACCCATTCCTGGAAGCTGACCCATTGGGCTGTCTTTTTGACGGCTTTTGCATCCACATATGTTGTATTTCCCCGCTCGTCATGGCATGCAAGAGTGAGATAATAGACGACTGTCGAATCATCTGGAGTGTATTTGGTCGGCACCGTCACGATTTTGCCGTCACACCATACCATGTCACCGACATGCGCTTGCATCACGCACTGCTCCTTTCGCTGTTACTTTTTTATTGTTGCGGGTTTCTTCATGGTGTGGCGTTGTGCGTTGCCGGTTGTGCGGCGTGCTTGCGAGCGGGCCTGGGCGCCTTTCTTTACCGCTTTTTGCACGTCTTTTTTCGTGAGCTTGTGCCCTTTCTTCCGGGCTTTGACCTGGTTAATGTTGTCTTGGCCGTACAGGTCGAGATGGTCTACCGTCTGTGGATGCTGATTCAAAAACTCGTTCGCTTGGCTGATGGTCGGCTCGCCTTGGAGGAATTCCCGCGCCTCTTTTTCTGGGATGAATCCTTGGGCTACTTGCTCACCGATAAGCTCTTTCTGCCGCGAGGTGGCGGGAGTTGCGTGCCAGTAATCCGGCCGTTCGACCGACACGGTTGCACTCTCCACTTCTACGGGGATTCCTGCTTCTTTCAGCTCAACCTCTTCGCGGGCAAGGGACTGTTCATCGACCTTTTCCATATCAGGATCATTCAGTTCCCTGACTGTTTCTTGAGCGTCGGCGATCGTTTGGTTGATGTCGTCCGCGCTCATGGTCGGGTGTATGCGCGAGAGTGTATCTTGCACAAATTGCGATGCTTGCAGCGGGAAATCAACAAGAGCCGTACCGTTTTTCTTGTTCTGGCTGATATGAAAATCAATCCCGCTCTTTTCCAGCTCAGCTGCGAGTTTATTGCCTTGCTCGAAGTCAAAATCAAGGCGTGCGGTGGCTCCGCCTGTTTTCCGATTCAGGTTTTTCAGGCTCATCTTTCCTGTCGTCTGATGCTTCTTGATTGCCTGATGGGTCTTATGGACCGCTGCTTTCGAGATTCCAAAAACTGCTTGGATAAATGCCTGGGCACCATGGGCCGTCAGTCTTACTGCTACGCGTGCCACGGCCTCGGTTCCTTCCTTGATGGCCTGGGTCGTTTGTTCCTCCAATGGCATTTGTGACTCCTTAGCGTTAATTTCCTTGGTTCTCTTTTACCTTTTATCGTCCTCGTTTTTTCATGATTTTAGGGTCATAAGACATCTGCTTATGGACACGGATTTTTAGCGGGAGAATCCCGGTCTTTGCCTCTGATCGTGTTCACGTATTGACTCGTCGACGGCTTGAATCCGTGTCCGGAGTGTGCTGATGGTGTCTTCCAGTCTGTCCATGTGCTCATCGATTTCAAAGAGTTGTATTTCACTATCTTCGTTATCCTCATCCAACGCGATCCTGCTGATAACGTCTTGGCGCGCAATCATCAAACTGGTCAGTGTTTCATCAGCCTGTTGGAGCGTACCGGTCAATTCCTGTATCACGTTATTCGCACTTCCACCATTGCGTGCGATCAGGGATAGCGCTGTTGCTTGCCTGGAAATCTCACCTGCCATACGCATCTGATTTCTCATCCATCCGTTCTGTTTCGCGTTTCCATGCAATTCGATCCGTGGCATATGGCGTCGCACGTCTTTAAGGTCATTCCAGGTTTGCGCAGGCTGTCCGAATGCCGCGTACAAGTCACGCATACTCATTTTTCCCATGCCCTTCCCCTGCCGGTCGGAGACAGGAATCCCGGTGTCCTGTCCGAAATAGATACGGATAGTCGTACCGGTTCTTGTCGCCATGGTTTTTGGCACAGTGATACGTTTGTTGCCCTTGGTGTGCGGGATGATGATGCGGATTTTTTCGGGGTCTTCGTAGTCTATGAGTTTCCGATTGACACTGATATGCTTCAAGGCTTGATGGTTCAGTTTCATCATCACAGCACTCTCATCGTAGGCCATGCCGAGGCGATTATCACGGTACTTTCTCCCCGTTGCCAGGTCAGTATAGGTGATGTGTGCGCCACGAATGTTCGCCTCCACCTGATATTTTTTGAGCGTATTGCTGAACTCAGTAAAGGTTTTGGATTCCGTGCATGCACGGTCAATCATGTCACGAATACGTTGCTTCTGCCCTTCCCCACGAAGGCTCGCGTAATAGTCGCCACTACGCAACCACAAGGTTGGGTTCTGGCTCGTCTTCATGTCTTGTCCGTGGCGTGGACTGACATTGAACCCGTATTCTTGGCACAGTTCATCACTGATAGGTGTCCACCTTTTCATGAGTGTGTTCTTATCCAAGCGCATCTTGTAATGCGTCTTGCCATTCGTATTACAGATGATGATGTGATTATGGATATGGTTCCTATCAATGTGTGTAGCAATCACATACTTGTAGGCTCCATTGTCCGTGATTCTGTTGGCGAATTCCATTCCTAACCCATGCGCCGTGACCGGGTCAACATCGTCTTTGGGGTCAAAGGATTGGATCACGTGACGAGCTAAGGTCGTGTTCTTCTTCACGCCTGCCATGCTGTTTTTATCGTCCGTCATCATCGCCTCGGCAAGATTGCTTGGATTCCGAATATCGGGGTCATCGTGGAATAACCAGGAAACGGTCACGTAGTATTTGTCTTGTGTTTTGTCATCTCTGGTGATGTAGGCAATAGCTTTATTCAGACTCGTTTTTATCTGTCCGACCTTGACAATTGCCATGATTATTCCGCCTGTTTTCCGTACGCGTGGGCTGCTTGTTTTTCGATGAGAATGAGATTCTCTTCATGGAGTCTATCGAGTTTTTCCTGTACGAGTCGGAGTAGGAGTGTGGCCTCGCGTATCGTTTCTTGACTGATGTTTCTCCTCGCATTAGCGACATGTGCAATTTGATTAATATTGTTTGCCATTCCCCTGATTTGTTCGTGGAGCTTGTCGGTGTCAGCGTTGATCTCTACCGTGATGGTAAAAGGCTCCGAGAGAATAGAGCGCGCCCATTTACTAAAGGATTGGCCGTCCCCCGCTTCAACTTGGTAGCGCTCATAAACATGATTCCACTCCTCGTCAGTGAAGAGAACCGTTCTCCGAATATTTCTGGTTCGGCTGCCTTTCCAACTCATTTATATGCCCCTATTCATGTGTAGCTACATTCTCATCATGCACACGATCGCACACGTATAAGGAACATAAAATACGAAGGGATTGTTCATCTTCTTTCATTGCTGGCAATGAAAAACTGCGAGGGGTGTGGGTCTCCCACAAGGACAACGATTTTTATCGTTGCGCCTAGAGTACGTACTCTAGGCTATCCTTGCTATTCCCACACGGCCGAAGGCTGCCGTGGGATGATCGGACGGCAACCGGTCAATTTTATGGGAATGGCACGGAGTGAAAAAGCAAGAGGTTTCACGCGTTGCCTTGTGCAAAATGAGCATAGAAAAAGAGAGCTAAACCGGCTAGGGTCTAACTCTCCTATAAGAGTCGTGCGTGGTTAGTGTCCACAGTAAAGATTTGCCGCGAGGGAGCTCGCCTCGTGTCCACGAGTTTTCAATCCTTACGGGTCGGTTCGGGCAAGACGCGCGGCATCTCTTCAAGCAATTGTTTTATTTCTTCCACATTGACGTGTTTCATAATCAAAGGCGTTCCAACGGTCATGCCGCCTAAACAAAAAGGCAACAACGAACCATACATGAACCATATTCATGGAGCTAATCCGTATCTTGCTCGGCAATGAGGAATTCATATGCTTTTATGCCCCTGTCTCTGTGTGGTCCGTGATTGAATGAATGATGTCACATGCAATAGGCAATTTTGAGGAAAGGGAAGCCATGTTGGCTGATGATTTGAAGGCCGTACAGCGCAAGATCGTTAAGGATTCTTTCGCGGATAAGATGGCCGCGTTAAAGAAACAGGAGGCTGAGTTTTCCGACTTGGTCAGTGACCTATTCGCATTGCGTTCTCTGCATGATTCTTTACAAGAAAAGATGAACGCATACCGGGATACGTATTTGAATAGGAATAAGGCACGCTTGGTTTTGGAGGCCGGAGTCACTACTGCTGAGTTGCGTTATATTATGTCCGCTTCAACCAGCCTCGAAGCACAGGCAGGCGAGGAAGCTCAGCACAGTGAAGAAAACGAAACACCGCAATCAGACATGGTCCAAGAGTAAATTGAGAAATACAAAAGAAGCAAGGGAAAGATAGGAGGTTATCATGACGATGGATTGGGGCGATACCGTCGCGTTACTGCTTCTCATATCTCCTCTTATCATTGTCGTGCTCGCTCTCGTCATCGGTGCCATTACTCTCGCTTTTGGAGCGGGTGCCGGGATTCTCGCCGGCATCATGAATTTGATCACTCGCCCTATTCAATCAATCTTGTGGGTGGTTAAGTGGCTGCTTCTTATCGCCGCATCGTTTGCGGCGTTGTGGGGTTTCATCTGGCTGTTCTTCCCCGGGCATCGTCTTCACGGTGGGCTTATTCTTGCGGGGGCGGTTCTCGCTGGTTTTACCAGCGCATCGTGCGAAGTGGGACGTGACTGGCTCAAACAGAAAGCTATTGAGCGTGCGCAACATCGTCAGGTCAGGCGTGAGCTTAAACAAGCTGCTCGCCAGTACGAGGACACTGTAAAATAGTGGAAAAGTTTTCAATGGGTTTACGGAGGCTATGATGCAGGCAGTAATGGAAAAGACACGCGCCACGGAAGATGTGCAGCATTTCATTGACACGCATCCTTATGCGAGTGAATATTTCATTGATGCTGATGCGCTGCACGCGGACGGGGCCACCGTGGAGGCGTTCAAGACTTACTTGGATAGGAAGCTCCTGAACGCACGCGTCGACAGGTTTGAGGATGACATTCATCTTTTTTATGGCATTCAGACCGAGAATGCTCAACTCGCAGGAGAAAGTCTGGGTTGGAATGCTGTTGATCTGGAATATCAGCCATGGTTCCGACGCTACTTCAGCAGTGTTATTTCCTACGAACCAGGTTCTAACGTGGAAGATGTATTCCATTCACTAGATGAATGGGATGCTAAAGGCTGGAACCACGAGTCGGACCTCGATGATTTCTTCCCAAAAAACTAGACGCTGATAATTATGGCCGGCACTTCATCGCGAAGACTCATCCATTTTGATCTGCTCCAAGAAGGCTTGGAATATTTTCATATAGACTCCTCCGCTGCCTATCGTCGCATTCGTTCCTGGATGGATGGGCATGGTTTTGACCATGACCAATTATCTGGGTATCTTTCTCGCTCACCACTAACTGATCGTGAAGTTTACAGACTTCACGATCAGTTCATACGTGAAAATCCAGAGATCGCTGCATGCATCGAAGGGTTCCAGGTTTCCACGATCACTCAAAATATGGAACTCAGCGCACGCACAACCAGAAAAGTCAAGCATTTCGGTTCCGACTACGAGAAGGTTTCTCGCATGGCACGAGCCACCAGGGAGGCACGCAACAGGAGCCGACCAAGATCAACGGAGCCGAAGACCTCCCACCATCATAGGTAGAATTCATCTACTCCGTACACTGTTCTAGAGGTGTGTAGTAAACGAACGTTTATTACACACTTTTTTATGTTCCGTAGCCACCGCCCAACACGCCGGGAAAAGTGTGAAACAACCCATGTAAAAAACAGCGAGGAGAAACACCCATCTGTCCCACCAGTTTTTACACTGAGCAATATGAGAATCGGTTATGCACGAGTAAGCACACTCGGCCAAGACGAGTCCCTTCAGACCGTCGCACTCCAAGCGACAGGATGTGAGAAAATCTTTATCGACCATGCGTCAGGCGCGAAGACAAGCAGGCCTGAACTTGACCGCATGCTCGATCTTCTACGCGCCGGGGATACGGTGGTGGTATGGAAGCTCGACAGGTTAGGGCGTTCCACCCAGCACCTCGTTTCCTTGATCAACCACTTCAAAGACAATGGCGTAGAGTTCGTGTCACTGACAGAGAATATGGATACCTCTACCCCTGGAGGAATTCTGATCTTTACCGTTTTCGCTGCCATGGCGCAATTTGAGCGTGATCTTATCCGCGAACGTACCCGGGCCGGTCTCACGGCGGCCAGGGCACGCGGTAGGAAAGGTGGTAGACCCGCCAAACTCGCCCCAGACCAGATTAAGGCTATTCAAAGCCTCTACACCAGTCAAACACTGACCGTCACCCAGATGGCTCAGCAATATCACGTGTCGAGAAAGACGATTTACAACGTTTTAAGACAGTACCGTATTATTGTAGTACGGTAGTAATGTAGTATTTCTTTACTGTGGTGGTATCTCAAGTTGTGCACGCATGGCCACATCCCTCAAATGAGTATCGTCAAGCTGCGCATACACCTGTGTTGTTTCCACGCTTTTATGACCGAGCAAGGCCGCCACAGCGTAAATGTCATGGCTCGTTTGATAGGCACGAGTCGCGTATCTATGCCTTAGACTATGCGCGGAATACCCCTTCGGGAGGATCCTTTTCAGATGGCGCGATATGTAGCTTGCTTCGACATGTCCGCCAAAGCGTCCAGGGAAAACATAACCATGGACTTGTAAGACCAAAGTGGCGAGTCGCTGGGTGACGGGAATAATTCTTTCTTTTCCACCTTTACCATGGACCAGCAAGGAGTACTGCCCGGCAGTTTCGCTCACATCAGCACTGTGTACGGCAGCCATTTCGCTGCGTCTTAACCCCGCGTCCGCTCCTAGAAGGAGCATAAGGCGCTCTTCGCCGTTTGCTTTCATAAAGGCTTCACGTAATGCCATGTCGCCAATAGGATGTGGAACACCCTGGCTGCGTTTTACCGTGGGAAGATTCGCCGTGGGGTCGCTATTCTGGCCAATGTTATGGGATAGGACGAGGTAACGGTAAAAATTGGTGATGGTTTCCTTGTACGAGTATCGTGTCTCTGCCGCCCAATTTTTACGGGCGAGAACAGAGATAATGTCATCAAAATCAACCTGGCTAAAAGGCTTGCCCATCGTACTGGCGAAATAGTGTAGCTTATAAATACGGCTTTTAATGGTTTCTTGGCTTTTGCCTGCGGCGCGTAAATACTTTTCCCATTTTGTAACTCTGTATGCCCATCCGCGTGGCCATACGAGTGTCTTTCGTTGCGTTGTGCACATACCTTTCCACGCTAGGAAACAAGGCAACACGCCATAACATCCATTACGCCATTTAACTGAAATGCGAAGTAATAACCAGTTCAAGTAACGTATGAGAACAATCATGCAAATTGGGATCCATAGGCCGCCTGCAAAGCGATACCTGAACTGGTTTCCCACTCTTTCGGAGTGAAATACACTTATTGGTCAAGCCACGCTTCTAATGCTTGATGGACAAATTCCTGCACGGTGAGATCCTGTTCAAACGCCTCACGCTTCACCCTTTTCCATTGCTCAGGATCTACTTTGATACTCGTCGTCTGCCAGTACGCAGAGGAACGTGTGTTATCTGGCACGTTCGCAAGCTGTGCCACTGTTGTCCTTTTCTGCGACTGTGGGGTCAGGTTCATGTTTTTCATGTCTTATTCGCCTTTCATCATAAGTTCTATTTCTTGCCACGCTTGTGCATATTCCCACAGCTTTTTAGGATTATGCCCCATCGAAGTTTTAATGTCCTGGCGCTTGTGAATCTGCGCATCAAATAATGGCGTCGCCCACCGGTTAAAGGCTTCCATAACGGCTTTCATAGCACGTGTGCCAGACTCTACGCGTACGAGAAGCACCGCTGCTGGCTTATCCGTAGCCGATAGTGTACTCCATGCCTGCTGGACATCAAGTGGGCTATCTGAGCTTGGAACAATAACGAAGTCAGCGGTTTCCAATGCCGCCTGCAATCCTTGCCCCGTTGGTGCAGCATCCACGATTTCCATCACGTTTTCTTTTTGCGGACGGCGTAGTGTTGCTGGGTTCGCTGCCTGAACCTCGAAACCAAGAGGATCGTTTTCGTTTTCCGCCATGAACGCCCATTGACTTGCGGATCCCTGGGGATCCGCATCAAGGAGCACAACCTCGTGGCCTCGCGCTGTTGCCGTAGCCGCGAGGTAGATACTTGATGTGGTCTTACCGACGCCACCTTTAGCGTTTGCTATTGTGATTCTCATATTTTCCCCTTGTACAGTATTAGAGTAATGGAGTAAAGAAGTAAAGAAGTACTGTAGTGCGGTAGTGTTGTAGTACTACTATTAAGGAAAAGAAAAGGTTCTTCTGAATACTCGTAAGACATTGGAAATAAAAGCAAATCCAGAGGTCCATGGTTCAAATCCATGCCCCGCTACCAATTGAGATAAGCCGTCAGATGAATAATCTGGCGGCTTTTTCGTTCACGGCAATGGCAGTTTCACACTACGACCGGGTACTGCACACTCCAGCACCACATAGCGCCGTTATCACCGCACAAATTGGCCCATTCCCACGGAAAACCGATCCGTTTCCACAAAAACCGACCTGTCTATGACATCAAGCGCTGGAATCAGACCACTTTTTATGGGAATGGGCCACTCAATCACGGAAAACGGAAACCAGGTGGTTTCCCGCGCTTTTTGCGAGATCCAGCCGCGTGGCGCGCCTCAGCAATCCGCCCAAAGCCAAAGGTTGTTCCTACTGGCTGAAAATCCCGCAATCTCCAAGGTTCAACGGGATACATTGACCTCGTTGACTACAACAAGGAGGTCACAAATGACACAAGATACCGCTCCCCTCAAGGGAATCAAGGTCATCGACTGGACTCAGGTGCAGTCCGGTCCTTCCTGCACGCAGATGCTCGCCTGGATGGGCGCTGAAGTCATCAAGGTGGAGAAGGTTCAGGGCGGAGACCCGACGCGTAACGAAATGAACGACGTGGACGGATCGTATTCCCTGTACTTCCTTCAGCTCAATGCCAACAAGAAGTCCATCACACTGAACATGAAGGATCCTGAAGGCAAGAAGATCCTCACCGATCTGCTGAAGGATGCCGACGTATTCGTCGAGAACATCGGCCCGGGCGATGTCGAAAAGCTCGGCTTCGGCTGGGACGAAGTGCACAAGATCAATCCTCGCTGCATCATGGCATCCCTCAAAGGATTCAACAAGGGCAGCCGCTTCGAGCATGTGAAGGCATTCGAGCCCGTCGCCCAAAGCGCCGGCGGTGCGGCTTCGACCACCGGCTGGTATGACGGCGAGCGCAATGTGCCAACCCAGTCCGGTGCGGCTTTGGGCGATTCCAACAGCGGCATGCATCTGCTGATCGCCATCCTGTCCGCACTGCTGCAGCGCCAGCGCACCGGCGAGGGCTGCTACGTCTACCAGTCCATGCAGAACGCCGTGCTGAATCTGTGCCGTGTCAAGCTGCGTGATCAGCTGATTCTCGATCGTCTCGGCAAGCTCTCCTATTATGACTGCTATCCGAACTACAAGTGGGGCAAGGCCATTCCGCGTGCGGCCAATGCCGAGGGCGGTCTGGTGCTCGGCTGGTGCTATCGCGCCAAGGGCTGGGAGACCGATCAGAACGCCTATGTGTATATCGTGATCCAGCAGTCCAAGAAGGGCTTCGAGAACTTCTGCCACGCCATGGGCTTCGAGGATTGGATCACCGATCCGCGTTTCAACACCGCCAACGCCCGCGATGAGCATAAGGAAGAGGTGTACAAGCGCGTCGAGGAATACACCATGCAGTACGACAAGTACACGCTGACCAAGGAGCTGGGCGCCAAGGGCGTTCCGGTCGGCCCGGTGCTGGACTGGAACGAGCTGGAGAACGATCCGGATCTGAATGATGACGGTACCATCGTCACCATCGATCAGCAGGATGCCCGTGGTGACTTCAAGACCATCGGCATGCCGTTCACCATGAGCAACTTCACGCCTGATTACCAGCGTGCGCCGAAGCTTGGCGAGAACAACGAGGAGATCCTCAAGGGTCTGGGCTATAGCGACGACCAGATCTCCGAGCTGCTTTCCAATGGTGTCATCGGTGGCAATGATGGCGTGAAGGCTGATCTGAAGTAGCCTTTGCCGCTCGTCGCGACTTTCCTCAGGGGTCGAATCCTTCCGGTTCGGCCCCTTTTTATGTTTTACCGTGGATTGGCGCCCCATACGCCGCGTGGCTTTTTCATATCGATTCGAATGCAGTGGGCATTCACTGGCATCTGATGCAACCACCATATGATCGGCATGCACTGCGTTATGCGCGTTGCTCACGCATGCAGCAAAAAGCCCCGCACCTTTCGGTACAGGGCTCATCAAACCTATGGAAACGGTTCAGTGCACGCAGAACGGTACGAGCCAGATCCACAGCAGGCAGGTGGCTGCGAACACGACGGTCGAAACGGCCGTGGTCGAAGCGCCTTCCTTGACATAGATGTTGTAGCGGCTGGAAATGATGATTCCGGAGAATGCCGGCGGCAATGCCACCGCCATGACCAGCATGGAGATCTTGTCGATGTCGCCGCCCATGCCACATAGCAGACCCACGCCCAGGAACACGGCCGGGGTGAGAATCAGGCGGAAGAACGTGTTCCAAATGGTTTCCCAGCCGAGAGAGAACTTCACGGTGGACAGTGCCAGGCCTGCGGCGAGCACGGCCACACCGGAGTTGGCCTTGGCGATCAGGTCGAAGGTCGGCGCCACCTGATCCGGCACGTGGACGCCCAGCAGCACCAGGATGATGGCCAGCAACGGCGCCCAGCAGACCGGCTGCTTCAGTGCATTGAGCAGAGCCTGAAGGTTGCCGTTCTTATTCTTGCCCGCATTCGAGGAGCCGTGTACCAGGAGTTCAGCCGTCTTATCCGCCTTGGCATCCTTGGACGGATCGACCGTGACATCACCCTTTGCGTCGACCACGGTTTCGGCGGACAGTTTCGCACGGTCCTTGGCTTGGCCGAGATTGATCAGATACATGCCGATAGGAATGGTCACGGCGTTGACGACGATGGAGATGATGGCGATGACCAGATTCGTGCTCACGGTGTCGCCGTAAATCGGGTCGAGCACTGCGAATCCGAGGAATCCGATGGTCGGAGAGCCTGCGATCAGCGCACTGACGGCCGCTTCCTGGATGCTGCGGTGAAACAGCAGACGGCACAGGTAGTAGCAGACCATGAACATGACGATGACGCCGATGAAGCCGATGGCGGTCAGCGTTGCGTCCTGTGCGAGCATTTCGCGGGTGGCCTTGATGATGGATACGAACAATGCCGCAGGAAGGGCGATGTTGAGCACCACTTTATTGAGACCTTGACGCTGATCATCGTCAAAGTAGCTGAATTTGCCACAGATATAGCCCAGTGCCATGATGACGATGATCGGCACAATATCGTTTATCAGAATATTTACCATTATTCAGTTCTTTCGATCTGGAGCACAGACCCGCGGGCGCACGCATCCCACCGTTCGCACGCCCGCGGACTCGCACTCACCTGGTTACATGCGTGCACCGGAGACGTAATCGTGCGAGGTGACTTCGGAATCGACCAGAGGACCGACCACTGGCTTCGGGTTCAGCGCGCCGATGTTGCCGGATTCCTTGCCCGCATATTGCGCGATCTGCACGTGCACGAAGCTCGGACGCCCGGATTTGACCGCTTCCTCGACCATCTTTTCGACATCTTCAGGGGTTGTGGCGTAATAGCCCTTGCCGCCAAAGGCTTCGATCATCTTCTCGTAGTGTGCCTCATAGGTCAGGGTCAGCGGCGACGGGTCGCCATCATTGCCGAGGTTTTCGAAGTCGCCACGGTAGATGCCGCCGTTGTTGAGCACCACGAAGGTGATTGGCAGGTTATAGCGGCAAGCCACTTCCACTTCCATGCCGTCGAAGCCAAAGGCGGAGTCGCCGCCTACGTACAGCACCTTCTTGCCCGTGGAGACCGCAGCGCCGATGGCGTAGCCGGTGCCGCAGCCCATCACGCCCCACGTGCCGCAGTCCAGACGATGACGTGGCTCGTACATATTGATGATGTTGCGGCAGTCATCCAACGAGTTGGCTCCCTCATTGGTGAGGATGAGATCCTCATGGTGACGGTCGTAGACCTTCTTGATGGCGCCAAGCGCGTTGTAGTGCCCCATCGGCACCTGATCGGAGTTCTCCTTCGCCGCGAACTTGGCCACGTTCTTGGCACCGGCTTCCTTCAGCATGCCGAGCCATTCCTCAGAAGCCTTGAACGGGAACTCAGCCAGCGAGCCGTTGAGCATGGTCATGGCGGACCTGATGTCTCCGACCACCGGAACGGCGATCTCACGGGCGTTCTCGATCTCTTCCGGATCGATGTCGATCTGGATGAACTTCACATCCTTGTTCCACAGCTTGCCCTGGCCGAAGGAAAGCATCCAGTTGAGGCGTGCGCCCACCAGCAGTACCACATCGGCGCTGCCCAGGGCCAGGGAGCGGCAGCTGGCGGTGCTGTGCGGATCATCGTCCGGAATCACGCCCTTGGCCATGGACATCGGCTGGAACGGAATGTCGGTCTTCTTGACGAATTCGCGCACTTCCTCTTCGGCGCGGGCCATCGCCGCACCCTTGCCGACGACCATCAGCGGACGCTTGGCCTGATGGAGCAGTTCCAACGCCGCATCAACGGATTCGCGTGCCGGCGGCATGGACGGAGCCGGATCGGTGGCGGTCCACAGCAGCCTGTCGGCATCATCCTGGCTCAGCGTCTGGGCGACGGTATCGTCCGGGAAATCGATGTACACGGCACCCGGGCGACCGGAGGAAGCGACATGCATGGCGCGCGCCACAACCAGCGGAATGTCCTCGATCCTGTCCACGCGGAACGACGCCTTGCAGAACTGCTTGGCATAGCTCATCTGGTCAAGACCCTCATATTCGCCTTCGGAAAGATCCACGACGTGGCGGGTGGACGATCCGCCGATCATGATGACCGGATAACCGTTCGTAGTCGCCTCAAGCAATGCCGGCAATCCGTTGAGGAAACCGGGGGCGGATACGGTCAGGGCCACCGATGGCCTGCCGGTAATGAATCCATCGGCCGCGGCCGCGTTGACCGCATCCTCCTCATGGCGCATACCGATGTAGCGCATGCCCATGCCTTGGGCGATGCGGGCGAAATCGGTGACCGGGATGCCGACCACGCCGTACATGTTCCTGATGCCGTTCTCCATCAGAACCCTTGCAAGGTAGTGAGGGGAATCGGTCAGATTCTGACGCTGCACGTTCTCGTTTTCGTCTGTCATTGTTACCTCCAATCAAAACGACAACGTCATGATTGTAGATAGGCAAAAATGTGAATTCGTCGGTAGTAAAAACCGTTCGTCAGTGGCTTAAAATCAACGATTTCCCGGTATCGAAGTCATATGCTTGATTTTTTTGGAGGGGGCTCCCCGAAGTCTTTCGACAGTACCCCCTGTCACATGGATCGAAACACCCTTCATCGACGTTGCACGGCAAACAGCATGAATGCCCCCGTCGCCAGCGCGGCGATCACTATACCAAGCGCCAGCATGAACGAGCTTCCCGTTTTCGGCATCTGCATCTCGTCGGCCGCCACCACCCTGACGCGCTCAAGTTCATCGGCATATGAGCTGACCGCCGCCCCGACACGACTGTCGCCTTCATATTTCCAGACGAATACGTACCAACCCGACTGCTGTGCGCTGATGTGCACCGGATTGCCATGGGCATCCTTTTCACCGTCGCCCACACGAAAGGTGCCGCTGACGGCCGGGTAGTCCCAGGTGCCGATCAACCGGTGATTGTCATCCTCCTCAGGCTCTTCATAGGTGTCCGGCTCGCAATCATCGGCGGCCCACCACACACTTACCTGCGCATATGGCGTATCCGCACCGAATCCATAGTCTTCGTTGCCGGAGAATGTTCCATGATCGTCCGGAAAGCCAGATACGGTGATGCTGTCGGAAATCTCCTGCCCTATCGTTGCGGTTTGCCGATCCGCCTTGGATCGCACCTCGAGCCGTGCACGATTCACGTTCGTCTCCTCGGCGTCGAGGAACGCACTGACCACATCGCCTTCCAACGTCCGTTTGACCGCATCCGTCTGCAGGTCGCGTTCGATGGCCCACACCCATGTACCGAAGCCGCCATCACCTCGCGCCGCATATGCCGTTGATCCAGACGGCTGGGTGACCGCGAGCGCCTCCCGCTGCGGTTGTTGGGCATTCAACGTGATTGAACCGTATGCCGAAGGGGTGTATCCGGCCACCGCAAGCCGTGCTATAAACGTCTGCGCGTCTTCGCCATCATCGGGTACGATGCGTTGACCGAGCCGCTCGCCTTCCAGCCCATCGAAATACCAGCCAGTGGCCTGATATGCGGCGCCTTCCGGCCATGTTTGGCCTTCAGGCATGTCGAGACGTACGGTGTCGCGCACCTCCTGACCTGCATCGACCTGCTTCGAGGCGACCGTCGTCGAAATCCGCGGATGCGTCGGCATGACGACGTCGAAGGTCAGCAGGTCGGCACTGTATTGCGTCTGATCGTCGAAGGTGACCATCTGCTGTGCGGTGGTGGCCTGTTCCAAAGCAAGCCGTTTATAGGTCACCTGAACATTGACGCCGCCGCTGCCGGTCGCTTTCCAATGCAGTCTCTGCGCCTCCTTGGCCGTGACACCCGTCACTTTGGCCTTGTCATTGTCGAATACGGCGGGTCCGCTGATGACGGCGGTGAAACGAATGCCCGCCAAGGAATCACCGTTGGCATTGCGGGCCATGATATTGACGTCGCCCTCACTCAGTCCTTTCGTGTTCTCCCGTGTGACGACCATGGAATCACAGACGTTGTCCGCGGCTTCCTTCCAGAGTTCGTTCACTTTCTGTTCCAGCCCGGCGTAGATGCCGAACAGGTATGTCTCATGACGGCTCCAGACGGTCTGATCATCGTAGGCGCGATGTACGAGTACGCCGATGGCGGCATGCAGCAATGCATCGGTTTTCAGACGGTTGCCGTTAATCAACCATGCCAGACGACGTGAGGTGTCGTCTGAGGCCATGACGACGGAATCGGTGGTGATGTAGTCCGTTTCCATTGCGATTTGCCGACAATAGTAGTTGTGCCCTTGTGTGCCTCGGGCACTTACCCCAATGGTGTATTCCCTGCCATCGAGCGTATATGGGTAGTAGGTTCCCGCCCTGGCTTTTTCCAGCTGAGCGGCTTGCGCCGTCGGGCATCCCGCGGCCACGACCATTATCAGCGCCAGCACCATGCTGACGAGGATGGCGAGGCTCCGTTGCTTCATCGCATTCATGACATTTCCTTCGTGAAGATGTTGTCGCACGTTTTTCGTGAGGTGAGTCGAGGGTGCCATATGAGCGTTGCGATGATGGCGATTTTCGGAGGTTGTGGACGCCTCAGCGTCTGCTTCGGCGTGTTGTGGATAACTTGGTGGCCGAAACAACGCAAGTTATCCACAAAAAACGATTCACCCGACGCAATCGTCGAAGTTATCCACCGAAAAAATGGATTTAGGGTGCATCAAGTTCCCTTCGGGAGCGTCACGCCTCTATAATCGGCGGTATGGCAGTAGAAAAGAGCGCATCCGCGCACACCAGCAAAGCAGCACCGGCAACCGACAAGAAGCCGGTCCGCAAACGTCGTACGACCAAGGCCAAGGCCGCGGTACCACAGGTGGTCGGAGAGGCTCCTGCGCCCATTATCGAACGCACTACACCGGAACAGTTCGGTCGTGTCAATGTCATTGATATCACCCCGGCCGCCGACAACGGCCTGTTCCCCGCTAGGGTGGAGCTCGGGGAAGCATTCACGGTGACTGCCCAGGTATTCATCGAAGGCCGCACCAAGGCCGGCGCCACCGTGTCGGTACGCAGCGCCCGCGGCCGTGAAGTGAGCCGCACCCCGATGATCTGCTCGAACCCTGGTCTGGACCGTTGGACCGCGATGGTCAGCATCGGTGAACACAGTGACCTTAAGCCTTGGGACGCCGACTACGCGTCCGTCAAACGCCAGCTGGGCGATTGGAATGTCGTGATCGAAGGCTGGGAGGACACGTATCAGTCCTGGCTGCATGACGCCGCCATCAAGGTCGAGGTGGGCGACGATGTGGAGAACGCGCTGGAAAGCGGCGCGCAACTGCTCGCCCGTTGGGCCGGCGCCAAGGATTCCAAACTCTCTGCGGCCGACAAGAAGATTTTGCAGGCGGCCGCCAAGACCATGGCCGACAAGTCACTGTCTCCGGCCGACCGTCTCGCCGCCGCCGAAACAGCTGATATCCAGCGCCTGCATGAGACCAATCCGCTACGAGACGGCCTGTCCGAATCGAATCCGCAGCGGTTCCGCGTGGAACGTCCGAAGTCCAGCTTCGCCGCATGGTACCAGTTCTTCCCGCGTTCGGAAGGCGCCTACTACGGCGAAGACGGCAAAATCGTGCAGGGCAATCTCAAGACCTCTCTGGCCGGCTTGGAGCGTGCGGCCGCTGAAGGGTTCAACATCGTGTATCTGCCGCCGATCTTCCCCATCGGTGTGACCAATCGCAAGGGACGCAACAATTCGCTGATCGCAGGCCCGAACGATCCGGGCTCCCCGTTCGGCATCGGCTCCGAGCTTGGCGGCCATGACACCGTCGACCCGCTGCTGGGCACCATGGATGATTTCAAGGCGTTCTGCGAGCGCGCACACGAGCTCGGTCTTGAGGTCGCGCTCGACTTCGCCTTGCAGTGCTCCCCCGATCACCCGTGGGTCAGGCAACATCCGAATTGGTTCCGCACCAAGCCGGACGGCACCATCGCCTTCGCCGAGAACCCGCCGAAGAAGTATCAGGACATCTACCCCATCGACTTCAACGCCGACATGCCCGGCATCGAAAAGGAAGTCGAGCGCATCATGAACCTGTGGATCGCCGCAGGCGTGACCATTTTCCGCGTCGACAATCCGCACACCAAGCCGGTACGTTTCTGGCAGGATGTGATTGCCGCCGTGACCAAAAAGCATCCGGAGGTGCTGTTCCTGGCCGAGGCATTCACCCGTCCGGGCATGATGCGCGCCCTGAGCTACGTCGGATTCACGCAGTCGCACTGCTACTTCCCATGGCGTAACGGCAAGGGCGAACTTGAGGAGTACCTCGAGGAGACCAACGGCGACGGCGGTTTCTACCAGCACAACACCTTCTGGCCCACCACGCCCGACATTCTTACCGCCTACGTGCGGGACAACGGCATCGCCGGCCATGCGGTGCGTGCGGTGCTCGCCGCGATGGGAAGCCCAAGCTGGGGCATCTACAACGGCTTTGAGCTGATCGAGAACAAGCAGCGCCCGGGCTTCGAGGAGCAGATCGACAACGAGAAGTACGAAATCAAGGTTCGTGATTGGGCCGAAACCGACAAGTACGGCATTGCGGAGCTGCTGGGTTCGCTCAACAAGATCCGCGGCGAGCACCCGGCATGCCGCAGCTATCACAATCTGCATGTTCTGCCGAGCGACGATGCGAACATCATCGCATTCCTGCGCCAGACCCCGGCCGAACTGACCGGCACCGGCAAGGCGGATACCGTGATCGTGGTGGTCAATCTTGACGGACACAACGCACATCAGGCCATCGTGCACTTGGAGCGTGGCGAATTCGGTCTGCCGACCGACAAGCCGGTGAAGGTACGCGACGAACTGACCGGCCGCGAGTTCGAGTGGGGTTGGGACAACTTCGTCTCACTCGCACCGTGGGCCGACGTGGCGCACGTGCTGACGGTGGTCGAGGACTGATTCCGCTCAGCCCGTCGCACCTGATTGAACAAGGTCCCCCAAGCGAAAGGCGTCGTGGTACGTTCAGCATCGGAGAGGCCGGCAGGCCGTCCGAGATGCCGATTGCAGCAACAAACTCCATTACGCAACATATCGAATGAACAACACCGATGATGCCCGGAAGCGGGTATCCTAAGTAACGAACTACTGCTGATCACACCGATCAAGGAGAAAACAATGGCAGAAACCTTCAACGTCGTGGTGGAAATCCCGCGTGGATCCAAGAACAAGTACGAAGTGGATCACGAGACCGGTCGCGTGTTCCTGGACCGCACCCTGTTCACCTCTATGGGTTATCCGGATGATTACGGCTACATCGAGGGCACTCTGGGCGAGGACGGCGACCCGCTCGACGCCCTGGTCATGATTCCGAATTCCGTGTTCCCGGGCTGCGTGGTCGAGTGCCGCGCCGTCGGTCTGTACCACATGGTCGACGAAGCCGGTGGAGATGACAAGGTGCTGTGCGTGCCGGCCGATGTGCGTTTCGATGACATCAAGGACGTTGATGACGTTTCCGAGTACCACAAGGCTGAAATCAAGCACTTCTTCGAGCAGTACAAGGCTCTGGAGCCGGGCAAGGAGGTCCTGCCGGGCGATTACTGGACCGGTGTCGCCAAGGCCGAGGAAGAGATCGTGGCCGCCCGCAAGCGCCTCGAAGAATCCGAGAAGTGATTCTTTTCCACAATGAGTAAGGCTCGCCGATATCAATCGGCGAGCCTTTTCTGTTCCCATAGCGGCCCAAAACCTCCATACACTGGAGGAATCACCCCGCTCAATGCCAGATCTGCGGCTCAAAACCTCCAGTGATTGGAGGAATTTGACCGCTCAAACCCCGCCCGGCGTCCAGATTCATCCAGTGACTGGAG
>NZ_WWSL01000017.1:0-1307 GCF_009875845.1 Collinsella sp. BIOML-A6 | reverse complement strand
GCCTAGACCTCCCTAAGCGGGATAATTCGCCCATACGCTGGAGGAATCACCCCGCTCAAGGCCCTTTCAGCGGCCCAAATCAGCCAGCCACTGGAACAATCCACCCGTTCAAGGCCCACTCAGCAACTAGATTCATCCAGTCACTGGAGGAATTATCCCACTCAAAGCCCGCCCAGTGACCCAAAACCTCCAGCCGGTGGATGAATCACCCCGCTCAGGCCTCTCCAAACGGGATGATTCATCCATGTACTGGAGGAATCACCCCGCTCAGAACCCATGCAACGACCCGAATCATCCAGCGACTGGAGGATTCGCCCCGCCACATGGCCATATTTTCGCGAGATGCGCTATAGTGGGGTCTTGTAATTCACGGCATGCGAACAGTATTCGCTGAATTCAAAGCCCGCTGGAAGCCATTGGCCCGCGTGCGGCAGTTCTATGTCGGTACCCCTAGGCGTAGGCGGAAATAACGAACCGTCGAGGCCCATCCCGTGGGGAGACCGGCGGGATGAACCTATCTACCAGCTATGTTGATTCAAACCCTACTTATCGCCGTTTCCGTGTCCATGGACGCCTTTGCCGTCTCCATCGGCAAAGGCCTGACCGTCAAGAAGCTGCGCGGCATCGACGCATGCAAAACCGCGCTGTGGTTCGGCGGATTCCAAGCGCTTTTCCCTCTACTCGGCTATTTTGCGGCCTCCACCTTCAGTAAATACGTCACCGCCGTGGACCATTGGATCATTTTCGGACTGCTCGCCCTGATCGGCGGCAACATGGTGCGCGAAGCGTTCGGCGAGGATGAAGAGAACGCCAAGGAGACTGCGGAATTCGATTGGCGCCACATGCTGCCGCTCGCCGTGGCATGCAGCATCGACGCGTTTGCGGTCGGCGTGAGCTTCGCCTTCATGACGCTCAACATTTGGATTTCCGTAATCATCATTGGCGTGACCACCGGCCTGTTCTCCGCCGCGGGACTGTATATCGGCCGCGCATTCGGATTGCGTTGGCAGAAGCCGGCACAGATCGCAGGCGGCGTAGTGCTGATTCTGATTGGCGTGAAGGTGCTGCTGGAACATCTGGGAATGCTGGCATTCTAAGAGCATCCTTCCTCGGATGCGTTTCCCACGACGGCCAGCTCACCGGCACTCATGGTGAAGGGTCCGCAATCGCAATGTGAACCGCACCCCGATTATTGGACTGAAGAAATTCGGATTCGATGATTGGAGGTGCGGTTCTTTCGTATGCGTGAGGATCGGAGGAAGCACTATGACGACGGGTTCCGGCGCGAGGCGCTGAGGCTCATTGAG
>NZ_WWSL01000016.1:0-59214 GCF_009875845.1 Collinsella sp. BIOML-A6 | reverse complement strand
GGCTTGCCCGTATCGTAGGCAATGCGCCGAATGCTCGCCATCGAAATTTATCGATGGCCTATTTCAGACTGTAATGGCGGCGTAAGAACGTGAGTGTCTTTTCGTTGATGACGCTTTCGATCATCGAGGGTGATGAGCAGCCCGTTGCCACGCTTGGATATTGCCTGCCTTATCGCGTTGCGTAAAGAAGGGCCGGTGCGTTCTATGTCTATGCTGCCAAGAGATAGCAAAGTATAGCAAGATATAGCAACGTATGGCGCCGCTCGTGGGTGGTGCAAGCAGCCCCTATTCCACCGCAGCCTGGGGATATGTCGATGCGATAGTATTACGTGGTGATATCGACAAAGCAGGGGTTTATCCGAGGGCTTTATGGAACAGCAACATTATCAGAGTCTGCAAGACCAGGCGTACAACGCATTGCGGTCCAAGATCATCTATGCCGAGCTCAAACCCGGCACGCGTCTTTCGGCGATTGGTCTGGAAAAAGAGACGGGAATCGGGCGAACGCCCATTCGCGAGTCCTTTGTGCGTCTGCGCGAGCAGGAGCTGGTGGAAACGCGTCCCAAGAGCGGCACCTATGTCTCAAAAATCAGTATGGAACGCGCCGAAAATGCCTGCTTTTTGCGCGAGAAGCTCGAGAGAAGTGTGCTCATAAAATGTTGCTCGGCTGCCACGCCCGAGCAGAAGCGTCGGCTAGAACAGGTTCTTGCCGAGTCCGAGTCGCTCGATCATAACGAGACGCGTCGTTTCTTTGATCTGGATAACCTGTTTCACGAGACGTGTTTTGAGATTGCCGGCCGCCATATGCTGTGGGATTGGATGAAGAGCGTCAATACGCATTTTGAGCGGTATAACTGGCTGCGCGCGGTATCTCAGGACCTGGATTGGGAGCCGATTCGTCGGCAGCATCGTCGGATTCTGGAGGCCATTAAGGAAGGTGACACCGATACGGCGAGCTATCTGGCAGAGACGCACCTGCACTTGATGCCCGAGGAGCAGGGCCCGGTTATAGCATTACACCCCGGCTACTTCGTGCTGCCTAAAGACTCGTCTATCTAGTCCGTCATCGCATCTGCTCGAGACGCAAAAACGATGCTGCTCATCAACAACGTTTTGCCAGCGATAATTTTAAAATGCCTAAAATGGCTCAGGCTGCCGACATTGGGAAACGGGGTGCGCTATGGCGCAGATGAGAATCAAGGACATTGCCGCCGAGGCGGGCGTGAGCCCGGCCACGGTCTCGCGCTATCTCAACAACCGCCCCGGGCAGATGACCGAGGAGACCCGTGCCCGCATTGCCGAGGTCATCGAGCGCACCGGCTATCGCCCGCGTGCCGCCGCGCGCAATCTGCGCAGCTCGCGCACCAACCTCATCGGCGTGATCTTGGCCGACATCTCCAACCCGTTCTCCAGTGCCATGCTCGAGGGGCTTTCTGCCAGCGCCGCTGTGCGCGGCTGCTCGCTCATGACGGCCATTAGCGGCAACGATCCCGCCAAGGAGGCCGAGTCGCTCACCAGGCTTATCGACGCCGGCGTGGACGGCCTGGTCGTCAACACCTGCGGAGGCAATGACGAGATGATCGCCACGGCAGCGGGACGCCTGCCCGTTGTGCTGCTCGACCGCGACGTTACCGACGGTGGCATCGATCTGGTGACCTCTAACAACCGCGAGCTGGTTGCCGGCCTGGTAGACGCCTTGGCTGCTGCGGGCAGCGAACGCCTATGCCTGCTCACCGAGGCAAGCGACGACAGCCCCGTGCGTCGCGAGCGCGCCGAGGCGTTTGCCGACGAGCTCTCGCGCCGCGGCCTTGCGGGCGAGGTCGTCACCCTGGCCGACGGTGGCGCCACGGGTGTCAGCCGTCTGGACGGAGCTATCCGTGAATATGCAGGTAAAAAGCTCGGCCTCATTGCCGTCAACGGCCTGGTCTTTCTGCGCCTGACCGAGGCGCTGGCACAGCTGGGACCCTCGTTGCCGGCTGGCCTCAAGATCGCGACGTTTGACGATTACCCCTGGAACCACGTGCTCTTTGGCGGCGTGACCACGGCCGCGCAAGACACCCTCACCATTGCCGAGCGCGTAGTCGAGCTCCTCTCCGAGCACATCGACATCGTTACCACTACGGTGGGCGATGCCGCAAAGCTCGCCCCTAAGCGCATCGAGGTCCCCGGCCGCATCGAACACCGCGCTTCGACCTCACGCTAGTATGTGTGATAATGTATAGACAATGTCATACAGGAGGTATCCATGGCTGCGTCTGTGTTGAGTGTGCGAGTGGACTCGTCAATTAAAGATTCATTTGCCGAGCTGTGCGAAGAACTTGGCATGACTTCGTCTGTTGCGGTCAACATGTTTATGAGACAGATGCTGCGCGAGCGCTCGCTGCCGTTTGTTCCTTCACTTGGTAAAAGCTATGCGAGCGAAAGCGCCTCGGCGGGCATTTTGGACCCTGCTCAGATTGAGTCCGCCGTTCGCGAGGCGGCCAGTCAAATCCCCGCCATCAAATCCGTGATTCTTTTTGGCTCGTATGCCCGTGGCGAGGCACATGCCGATAGTGATATTGACTTGCGTCTCGAAGTCGATCGTGAGCAGGGATTTGGTCTTTTCGCGCTGTCGGCGTTTGGCGAGGCGGTGCGCAAAGAAACCGGGAGGCGGGTCGACCTTGTCTCGAGTGACTATCTTGATGACGATTTTGCCGCGGTAATCGAGCGCGAAGGAGTGGTCCTTTATGATCGCGCGTAAGTCAGATAGCCTTCGCGCCCAAGAGGTTTTGGAAGCCATCTTTGAAATGAACGAGCGCGTCAAGGCTTTTGATATCACTGAGGACCAGTTTCTGCATGCGAATGACGTGCGGACGAGGGCGTTGGCGGACTCCCTTTTGATGTGTACGCTTAGAGTGACGGAAGAAGCGGGCAAGCTGTCGGAACGCTCGCAGCGGCTTCATCCCGAAATTGAGTGGCGTGGAATTATCGGCATGAGAAATTATCTTGCGCATGATTACGGCAATGTCGACCGCTCGGTTGTTTGGGATGCAGTGACGATGGAGTTCCCTGCGCTGGAACGAGCCTGTAGGCAAATTGTCTCCGAATCCGAGCGATAGTTACTTGCCACACCTGCCTGCTCGCGCACGTTTTTTGAGCGCTTGATACGCTTTAACCCTGCGGAAACATTTTTCTGCGATAGTATCTGCGATATAGACCAGTCGAAACCCGCCCGAAAGAAAGGGGAGCGACATGAACCAGCAGAACATCGATTACGTACTTCGCTCCGTAGAGCAGCGTGATATCCGCTTTGTGCGTCTGTGGTTTGTCGACATTCTCGGCCGCCTCAAAAACTTTGCCATCAGCCCCGAGGACCTCGAGGTCGCTTTTGAGGAGGGTATTGGCTTTGACGGCTCCGCCATCGAGGGCTTTGCCACGCCCGAGGAAGCCGACATGCTCGCGTTCCCCGACGCCTCGACCTTCCAGATCCTACCGTGGCGTCCGAGCCATAACGGCGTTGCCCGCGTGTTCTGCGATGTGTGCACCCCCGACCGCAAGCCCTTCGCCGGCGATCCACGCGATGCGTTGCGCCGCATGTTCTATAAGGCCGAGAAGGCCGGCTACCTGCTCAACGTGGGCGCCGAGCTGGAGTACTATTACTTCCCCGACGAGCATACGCCCGAGCCGCTCGACAACGTGGGTTACTTTGACCTTTCGGTGAGCGATGCCGCCCGCGACCTGCGCCGCAACACGGTCCTCACGCTCGAGAAGATGTCCGTGCCCGTGGAGTACACCTTCCACGCCGCCGGCCGCTCGCAGCATGGCATGAGCCTGCGCCATGCCGAGGCCCTGAGCATGTCCGACGCCATCACCACGGCAAAGCTCATCATTAAGCAGCAGGCCTACGAGAGCGGTTGCCACGCATCCTTTATGCCCAAGCCGTTGGCAGGCGAGGACGGCAGTGCTATGTTCCTGTGCCAGTCGCTGTTCGACCACGACGGCAACAACGTCTTTTGGGGCGAGGACGACGAGAAGTACCATCTTTCCGACATCGCCAAACACTACATGGCCGGCATCCTGGCGCATGCCCGCGAGATCAGCGCCATCACCAACCCTACGGTCAACTCGTACAAGCGCATTACCACCGGCGGCGACTCCGTGCCGCAGTACGCCACGTGGGGCCTGCGCAACCGCGCGAGCATGATCCGCATTCCGGTCTACAAGCCCGGCAAGCAGCTGTCCACGCGCATCGAGCTTCGCAGCCCCGACCCCATGGCCAACCCGTACCTGGTCAACGCCGTCACGCTGGCGGCTGGACTCGACGGCATCGAACGCAAGCTGGAGCTCCCGCCCGAGGCCACGGCCGAGACGCTCAAGCTCACCGACCGCCAGATGCTCGAGGCCGGCTACACACCGCTGCCGCGCTCGCTTAAAGAGGCGCTCGACGTCTTTGAGGACTCGCAGTTTATGAAGGATGCCCTCGGCGAGCACATTCACGGCTTCTTCCTTAAAAAGAAGCGCGACGAGTGGCATAAGTTTGAGTCAACGATCACCGAGTGGGAGATTAAGCACTACCTGGCGAACTCCTAATCGCGCTGGCTTGTTCCAGTACGATTGAGCTCATTTCTTTGGAGGCCGATATGTCCGAAAAGAGTGCCCTGTTCATGGCGCGCACGACGCGCTTCCACGAGTTTGCCCGCAGCTTGACGACCACCCTGGGCGTCGAGGTGAGTCTGGCCACTCCCGATTCGCCGACTGCGGCGCACGACTTTGACCTGCTGATCCTCGATTCCGATGGCATCCGCAGCGACCGCATCGATCAGATTGCCAAATGGCTTGACGATCGCGGCGGTGTCCCCATGCTGGTGATTGTCGACGACGAGGCGCTCGGTACCTTGCGCCTGCCCAATCACGCGCATGCCGACTTTGTATGCCCAACGGCGACGCCCAACGAGCTCAAGGCCCGCGCGCAGCGCCTGATGGGCGAGGAGGAGACCGTCACCGCCGACGATGTGCTCAACATCGATAACCTCGAGATCAACCTGGCCACCTACCAGGTGACGCTCGATAACGAGCCCATCGACCTGACGCTGATGGAGTACTCGCTGCTGAGCTTTTTGGCGACGCACCCCAACCGCGCCTACAGCCGCGAGGTGCTGCTGCACCGCGTGTGGGGCTTTGAGTACTGCGGCGGCACGCGCACCGTCGACGTGCACATCCGACGCATCCGCTCCAAGGTGGGCCCGCAGATCGCGGCGCACATCACCACCGTCCGCGGCGTGGGCTATCTGTTTAAGGACTAGATTTCCACCGCAAGGGGGCAGGCATCGTTGTGGTGGCTTTGCCGCATGCGTGGATTCTTTTCGGGCCTGCAACAGAACTTAAGCCTTCCTAAAAGATTGCGTTCTCATACACGTGCACCCGCATATTGGGGTACAACTCAACATGAACAATGATGGCCCGCCACATGTTTGGCGGGCCTTTGGTTATTAGACGAAAGGATCGCAGCTATGAGCGAGAACGATTCCCAGCGTCCCCAGGATGCGGGCAGCGCTGGCGAGACCCAGCAGCAGCCACGCGTGCAGGTGGAGTCGACGCCTGCCGACAGCAACATTCCCTATGTGCAGGCCTACGACACGCAGACCGGCCAGCCGCTGGACAGTCAGCAGGTTGTAAACAAGCACACGGTGGTCAAGACCAAGACCAAAAAGCTGCCGATCTTTATTACGGCGCTTGCCGGTTGTGCCTGCGGTGCCCTGCTGGTCATCGCGCTCATTATGAGCGGCACGCTCAACATTGGTGGCGGAAAGAACGCCGTGACGGCGGGTGCTTCGGGTTCGTCGACGCAAAAGATTTCGATCGACTCCGAGGACACCACGCTGGCCGAGGCCGTTTCTGCCAAGGCCCTACCCTCCGTCGTTTCCATCACCGCCACTTCGAGCGGCAACCAGAATGGCTCGCTTTCGCAGTCTGCTGATGAGTCGAATAGCTCGGGCAGCGTCGGTTCGGGCGTGGTGCTCGATACCGCAGGCCACATCCTCACCAACAACCACGTGGTCGATGGTTATGATCAGTACGTGGTGACCATGGACGACGGCACCACCTACGAGGCCGAGTTTGTGGGCAACGATGCCTCGAGCGACCTAGCCGTCATCAAGCTCAAGGACGCTGACGCCTCCAAGCTCACGCCGATTGAGATCGGTGATTCCTCCAAGCTCAACGTGGGCGAGTGGGTTATGGCGATTGGCTCGCCGTTCGGCAACGAGCAGTCTGTCTCCACGGGCATTGTCTCGGCGCTCTATCGCTCCACGGCTATGAGCTCTACCAGCGGCAACACCATCTACGCCAACATGATCCAGACCGATGCCGCTATCAACCCGGGCAACTCCGGCGGCGCGCTCGTCAACGACAACGGCGAGCTTGTGGGCATCAACTCGCTCATCGAGAGCTACTCGGGCTCCAGCTCGGGTGTGGGCTTTGCTATTCCCGTTAACTACGCCAAGAACATTGCCGACCAGATCATCGACGGCAAGACGCCGGTGCATCCGTACCTGGGCGCCACGCTTTCGAGCGTCAACGCGCTCAACGCCCGCACCAACAAGCTGAGCACCGGTAGCGGCGCGTATGTGGCGAGCGTCGTCGAGGATGGCCCCGCCGCCAAGGCTGGTATCCAGGAGGGCGACGTCATCACCAAGCTGGGCGACGACGAGATCACGAGCGCCGACGGCCTGATCATCGCGCTGCGCAGCCACGAGGTGGGCGAGAAGGTCGAGATCACGCTCATGCGCGGCAAGGAAGAGAAAAAGGTTACCGTCGAGCTGGGTTCCGATGAGAAGCTGCAGAACCAGCAGCAGGACGACAGCGCGACCGACACCGGCAACGGCGGCATCACCGATGAGCAGCTGCGCCAGTACCTGGAGGAACTGCTGGGCAAGCAAGGGCAGGGCCAGAGTCAAGGCTACGGCCAGGGTTACTAACGAGCCACTCCACACATATCGAAGCCAGAGGGGGCTGTCACGCCAACGCGGGACAGCCCCCTCTTTTCTTATTAATCCGTTGGGAACGGAGGAAAACGGATCACATGGAGCTGACAAGAGGCCTGGTTCGGAATGGTCTGGACAGTTAGTTCAGATACGTATAAACCCGAGGCGGTTCAGCATGCGTTTTGAGCTGTTTGGGATGGGGGAGGGGTTCGGATGGGAGTTTAGAAGGGGGACGAGCCGGTCGTGCAGCCCCCGGGGCGGCCAAATTGGCTGGAATGGTGACGTCTGAACACGACCAGGCTCGCAGAATTATACGTATCTGAACTAACTGTCCAGTCCGGTCCGGCGGCTGCCGATTCGGTGCGGTTTGAGACCGCTATTCGGCCCCGTTGCGACCGGTGGTACTCTTGTATCCGTTTGAAATCGAGCGAAGGAGTGCCGCTATGGAGCAATCGAGCCTGTTTGGTGACGGCGTGGACATCGATACCAAAACGCCCACGACCGCGGAAGCCACCGCACCGGCCGATGCCCGTGCCCAGGCGGCTGCGCGTGCGGCCGAGCTACGTCACGAGCTCGATTACCACGCCTATCGCTACTACATGCTCGATGCGCCCGAGATCACGGATGCCGCCTTTGACAAAATGCTCGTTGAGCTCCAGCAGATCGAGGCGGCCTACCCCGATTTGGTGACGCCCGACAGCTATACCCAGCGCGTGGGCGGCTACGTGAGTGAGCAGTTTACGCCGGTCACGCACATGGCACGCATGTATTCCATGGACGATGCCATGGGTCTGGACGAGCTCGACGCATGGCTCCAGCGCACTGAGGATGCCCTCGGTGCCGGTAGCGTCACCTATACCTGCGAGCTTAAGATCGATGGTCTGGGAGTGGCGCTTACCTACCAAAACGGCACCTTCGTACGCGCCGCCACGCGCGGTGACGGCACCACGGGCGAGGACGTATCGCTCAACGTGCGCACCATCAAGGATGTGCCCATGCATCTGTCCGAGGCAGCGCTCACCCACATGGGCACCGACCGCGAGCGTACCATCGAAGTACGTGGCGAGGTCTATATGCCCAAGGGTAGCTTTGTTCGCCTAAATGAAGAGGCTGATGCCGAGGGCCGCGACTCCTTCGCCAACCCGCGCAACGCTGCCGCCGGTAGCCTGCGTCAGAAGGATCCCAAGGTCACGGCGCGACGCGACCTGGCCACCTTTATCTACGCCATCGCCGATACCGACCCGTTGCACGTTCACAGCCAGCGCGAGTTCCTCGACTGGCTGCGCAGCGCCGGTTTTAGCGTCAACCCTAACGTGGCACGCTGCGCCACGCCGGCCGAGGTCCACGAGTTCTGTGCCCAGGCGCTCGAGCACCGTGGCGACTTGAACTACGACATCGACGGCGTGGTCGTAAAGGTGGACAGCTTTCAGCAACAGCTCGATCTGGGCTTTACCGCCCGCGCGCCGCGATGGGCCATTGCCTTTAAGTTCCCGCCCGAGGAAAAGCAGACCGTCCTGCGCGAAATACGCATCCAGGTGGGCCGCACCGGTGTGCTCACGCCGGTTGCCGAGTTCGACCCGGTGACGGTCGCCGGCTCCACCATCGCGCGCGCCACGCTGCACAACATCGACGAGATCCGTCGCAAAAACGTGCGCGAGGGCGACACCATCATCGTGCACAAGGCGGGCGACGTGATTCCTGAGGTCGTGGGCCCGGTGCTCGATAAGCGCCCGGCCGATTCGGTTGACTGGCACATGCCCGAGGTCTGCCCCGTGTGCGGCAGCCCCGTGGTCCACGAGGATGGCGAGGTCGCTTACCGTTGCGTCTCCATCGACTGCCCCGCGCAGCTCAAGGAGCGCTTGCTCCACTGGGTGAGCCGCGGCTGCATGGACGTCGACGGCCTGGGCGACGAGATCGTCGACAAGATGATCGCCGCCGGTCTGATTCACGATGTCGCGGACTTCTACCAGCTCACGGTCGACGACATCGCAGGCCTGGACACAGGCCGCATCTATGCCAGTTCCAACAGCAAAAAGGGCGTCAAGAAGGGCGACCCCATTCCGGTAGGCCTTAAGACGGCCGAGAAAGTCATCGCCGAGCTCAACAAGTCCAAGAGCCAGCCGCTCGGTCGCGTGCTGTTTGCCCTGGGTATCCGCCATGTGGGCAAAAGCGTGGGTGAGGTCATCGCCGAGCGATTCCTGTCGATTGATAAGCTCATCTTGGCGAGCGAAGAGGACATCGCCGAGTGCGAGGGCATCGGTCCCAAGATTGCGGCGAGCGTTAAGCAGTTCCTGGCCGTGCCCGAGAACCTTGCCGTGCTGGAGCGCCTGCGTCAGGCGGGTCTGTCGCTCGAGGTCGACTTGGGCGCCGCGCATGCACAGGCCGCAGCCGATGCCGGCGTAGCGGGCGAGCTCGCGGACGCACAGCCGCTCGCAGGTCTGACCTTCGTGCTCACCGGCACGCTCGTCAACCGCACCCGCGACGAGGCGGGAGCGGCGCTCAAGGTACTCGGCGCCAAGGTTTCGGGCAGTGTGTCAAAGAAGACGAGCTACCTGGTTGCCGGCCCCAAAGCGGGCTCCAAGCTTACCAAGGCCGAGCAGCTGGGCGTACCCGTGTTGGACGAGGACGCACTCGAGCAGATTCTTGCGACCGGTGAGGTGCCCCAGGCTTAGTGCATCGATAAGCAAATTGAAAAACCGCCCGGAAGCACGATGCCTTCCGGGCGGTTCTTACTTTGCTGGGGAAACCGGCACCGTGATCTGCGTCACGTAGGTTGCTGGATCATCGCTGATGATGCCATCGATCAGGGCGATTTCGCGCGAGGGCCCGGCAGGCGCCAGGTTGTGTTTGCGCATATAGCCGAGCAGCTGCTCATAGCGCGGGGCTGCTTGCCCGTGCGTGCCGCGAAAGCTAATGGTCAAACAGCGTGCGGCGGGTCGTGTCTCGACGTCGCCCTGGTAGCCATCGGTATCGTCGAGCAGCAGGAAGACCTCGTCGTAGCCGTCAAAGTCGCCGACGACCAGACGCTCGGAGCTAATCCCGACGCCTAGGTTGCCCAGAAAGACAAAGGTCTCGTGCTGGCCCTTCTGCAGTTGACGAATCTGCCACTCCAGCGCATAGGCGTCAGTAGGGTTGACGCGTTCGCGCAGCACGGCGTAGCGAAGCTCGGGGACACAGGACCGCTCCTTTCGGTAAAAAGTAGGGGAGAGGTGCTAGGCCTGCGTCGCCCCGCTATGCCATCAGCTTGTCAAAAGCTCCGTGCCGGTTGAGCACGGTAAACGCGACAACACAGATGACCGCCGACAAAATCGATCCACACGGCGAGGCGATGCCCATGGGAAACAACGTATCGGAATAGGCGTTCGACAGCAGCCACGCACCGGGCACGCGAATGGGCGCCACGGCCAGCACGTTGTGCGCAAAGCCGATGTAGCTCTTTCCATACGCAGCGAAAAAGCCGCTAAAGCAAATGTGGATGCCGGCAAAGATTGCATCGAAAATATAACTGTGCATATAGCCGGTACCGGCCGCGACCACCGCGGGGCCCTTGGCAAAAAGGCCAATAAACGCCGGTGCCACCAGCCACATCAGCACCGTGATCAGGCAGCCGTACACCACCGAGATCGTCATGGCGCACCTGAGCACCTGGCGTGCGCGAACGCCCTTGCCTGCGTCGGCGTTTTGTGCCGTGAGTGCGCTGACGGTGGCGCCCATGGGACTCGGCACAATGAACAAAAAGCTGATCATCTTCTCGACCAGGCCCACGAGCGTCACGGTAATGATGTAGAGCGTCTGCGCGCCGTTGCCCACGGCGGTGATGCCGACGGCACCGCTAAACTGTCCCATCATGTACAGGTCGGCCATGCCGTAGAGCATCTGCAAAAAGTACGAGAGCATATAGGGCAGGGCAAAGACCGCGATGGTCTTAAGGATATTGCCGCGTGTGAAGTCGTGTTCCATGGATGGGGCCTTCTGGCTTGGTTCGCTTAGCTACCAGTGTAGTGAAGACCCTACTGCGATTGTAGAGTCAAGGTTTGTGTTGGCGACGGGGCGAAAAAGTCATGCACGCGTTCATTTCCAATTGAATACAGGGGCGCGTCCTGCGAGCATGAAGCCTACGCTAACCTTGCAGAAATCGATTTCGTAACACTTGACACCGCCGCACGGCGCGCCATAATACGTGGGTTTGCGAACAACGTTTGATGGGGGATGAACCTGCGTGCGCAATCTCAAGATTCTGTTTTCCTATCTGGGGGCATACCGACGCGATGCCATACTCGGCATGCTCTTTGTGACGGCCGAGACGGCGCTCGAGCTGTTTATTCCGGTCATCATGGCAAATATCATCGACGTGGGCGTGCCTGCGGGAGACATCAACTACATGCTTTTGCAGGGTGCGTATATGCTGGTGTGCGCCGCATGTTCGCTGGCACTTGGCTTGGGCTACGCGCGCGCGTCCGCCCGCGTTGCCTCGGGGCTGGGCGCCAACCTGCGCGCCGCGGAGTACCGCAAGATCCAGACCCTCGCCTTCGGCAATCTCGATGAATACGAGACGAGCTCGCTTGTCACTCGCATGACCACCGACATCACCGTGATTCAAAACGCCGTGGGCAACGGCTTCCGCCCCATGGTGCGCGGCCCGGTAAATCTGGTCATGGGCCTCGTCTACGCTTTCGCGCTCTCGCGCGAGCTCGCGGCGGTCTTTGCCGTAATTCTGCCGGTGCTCGCCATCGTGCTCGGTATCATTACCGTGCGCGTGAGCCCGCTCTACCGCCAACTCCAGACCTCGATGGACCACCTCAACGGCGTGGTGCAAGAGGACCTTACCGCCGTGCGCGCCGTGAAGGCTTACGTGCGCGCCGAGCACGAGTGCGACAAGTTCGACACCGTCAATACCGAGCTCGCCGGTACGGCGACCAAGACCTTCGGCACCGCCGTGCTCAACCTGCCGGTGTTCCAACTCTCGATGTATGTTGCCGCGGTCTCGATCCTGTGGATTGGCGGCCGCATGATCATCGAAGGCCGCTTGGGCGTGGGCGCGCTCGCGGGCTTTATGAGCTACGTGCTACTGATCATGAACTCGCTCATGATGATTTCCAGCGTGTTTTTGCTGCTCACGCGCGCTCTCACGAGTGTGGGCCGTATCGCAGAGGTGCTCGATGAGGTGCCCTTTATCGCCAACCCTGCGGGAGACCTCGCGGCTGCGGCGCCAGCGGACGGCAGCATCGAGTTTCGCGACGTTTCCTTTAAATACCGCGCGGATGCAGCCGAGGATGTGCTCGAGCATATCGACCTTCGCATCGAGAGCGGCTCGACGGTGGGTATCCTCGGCGGCACGGGTTCGGGCAAGAGCTCGCTTGTGCAGCTGATTGCGCGCCTGTATGACGCCACCGAGGGTGCCGTGCTTGTGGGCGGACGCGACGTGCGCGACTACGACCTGGCTACCTTGCGCGACGCGGTGGGAATTGTGCTGCAAAAGAATGTGCTGTTCACGGGCACCGTGCGCGAGAACCTGCAGTGGGGCAATCCGCAGGCGTCGGACGATGAACTTCTCGCGGTTTGCCGCGCGGCGTGCGTGGACGAGTTCCTTGATCGCATCGGCGGGCTGGACGGCGAGCTGGGCCAAGGCGGCGCCGGTGTTTCGGGTGGCCAGAAGCAACGCCTGTGCATCGCGCGCACGCTGCTCAAGCATCCGCGCGTGCTCATTTTTGATGACTCCACCAGCGCGGTCGATATGGCGACCGACGCTAAGATTCGCGAGCACATCGCTCGGATTCCCGATACGACCGTGCTCATCATCGCCCAGCGCATCGCGAGCGTCATGGATGCCGATCGCGTTGTGGTGTTGGACGACGGTCGTGTCCACGGCGTGGGCACGCACGAGGAACTGCTGGCGGGCGACAACATATACCAGGAGATTTACGCCTCGCAGATGGAGTTTGCGGGGAACGCGGACGCCGGCGACGGCTGCGACGATGGCTGCGCTAATGATCCGTTTTCCTCCGTCCCCAGCGGATCGACCTTGGAAGGGGGTGAGCGCCATGCCTAAGACCGCAGCCCAAGCACGCCCGGCCGATCTCAAGCGCACTGTGCGCCGCTTGCTCTCCTATATGGGGCATGCCAAGTTCTCGTTGCTCGCGGTGGGCGTGCTCGCCTCCGTCGCCGCCATCGCGAGCCTCGCCGGCACCTACATGGTGCGCCCCATCGTTAACGGTTTGGCCACGGGCGGGGAGGAACTGCTCGCCAAGCAGGTCATCCTGACGGCGATCATCTACGCCGCGGGCGTGCTCTCGGCCCTGGGCTACTCACAGATCATGGTGCGCGCGGCCCAACGCGTGGTATCCGATATTCGCCGCGACCTGTTCGCGCACATTCAGACGCTGCCGCTCAGTTATTTTGACAGCACGCGCTCGGGCGACATCATGAGCTTTTTCACCAACGACGTCGACACCGTCTCCGAGGCGCTCAACAACAGTTTTGCCAACGTGATTCAGGCCGCCATTCAGGTTGTGGGCACCACGGCCATGCTCATCATCCTTAACTGGCAGCTCACGATTATCACGCTCGTGTGCGATGCGGCCATTGTGCTGTATGCGCGCTACTCGGGTGCGCGCTCTAAGCGCTTCTTTGCCGCCCAACAGGCATCGCTTGGCGACCTGGACGGATATATCGAAGAGATGGTCTCGGGCCAAAAGGTCATCAAGGTCTTTAACCGCGAGGCAGCGAATGTCGCCGGCTTCACCTGCCGCAACAACGAGCTTCGCCGCACCGGCACCGCCGCCGTGAGCTATGCCAACTCGATGGTGCCCATGACCGTCGTGATTGGCTACGTCAATTATGCCATCGTCGCCGTGGCGGGCGGCATGCTCTGCATCAACGGCCTGGCCGACGTGGGCGCGCTTGCAAGCTATCTGGTCTTTGTGCGCCAGGCCGCCATGCCCATCAACCAGTTTACGCAGCTCGGCAACTTCTTGCTCAACGCGTTGGCTGGTGCCGAGCGCTTGTTTGCCGCTATGGACCTTAAGCCCGAGGTGGACGAGGGCTGCGTGGAGCTGGTACAGACGGGCGATGCCGCGTGGGCATGGAAGATTCCCGAGGGCCAGGGCGTGGGCGCGTACGGGCACTTGCATGATGTGGCTGCCGTTGATGAGTCGGGTCGTGCGGTGGCTGCCGACGGTACCGAGCTCACGTGCGGCTTGGTCCCGCTTGCCGGCGACGTGCGCTTCCATGCCGTGGACTTTTCCTACGTGCCGGGCACCCGTGTGCTCACGGACCTCAACCTGTTTGCCAAGCCGGGGCAAAAGATCGCGTTTGTGGGCTCGACGGGCGCCGGAAAGACGACCATCACCAACCTCATCAACCGCTTCTACGAGGTCGATGACGGCGAGATCACGTATGACGGCATCGACGTCAAGCACATCGCCAAGGCCAGCCTGCGCGGGTCGCTTGGCATTGTGCTGCAGGACACGCACCTGTTTAGCGGCACCATTGCGCAGAACATCCGCTTTGGCAAGCTCGACGCGACCGACGAGGAGGTGCGCGCTGCTGCCGAGGCCGCCTGCGCGGATTCGTTTATCCGCCGCCTGCCTAGAGGGTACGATACACCGGTCACGGCTGACGGTGCCAACCTGTCGCAGGGCCAGCGCCAGCTGCTCGCCATCGCGCGCGTGGCCGTTGCCGATCCGCCGGTGCTCATCCTGGACGAGGCAACTTCGAGCATCGACACGCGCACCGAAAAGCTCATCGAGCGCGGTATGGACCGCATCATGCGCGGACGCACCACGTTTATGATCGCGCACCGCCTATCCACCGTCCGCGACGCCGACGCCATTATGGTCCTCGAACACGGCCGCATCATCGAGCGCGGCACGCACGAAGAGCTGCTCGCTCAGCACGGCGAGTACTGGCAGCTGGCACACGGGTTAAAAGAGTTGGATTAACCCGTTCGAGCACGATGCTCTGACCCTTCCGTGCCCCTCACCTCGCCTCAAACCATCACAACATTCGACGGTTTTTGCCAAAATCGGGAAAAGCATCGCATGTTGTGATGGTTTTTCTGCCGCTCGACCGGGCGGAAACGCTTTCTTGCGCACGAAGGTGTGCGGACCCGTGAGCAGGGGAATAAGGTTGGTTATCTGACTCCATTGGAGGGCTCATGGACCTGCCGATCGTCCTATCTCATAAGACCGCCTGGCTGTACCACAACGTGGTGCGTCCGTCCGAGCCTCTCTCGCGAGCAAGCAGCCTATACGATGAGGACTCGCTTGCTAACGAGGCGGAGCCGACCGCGAGCCTGCCCAAATTGGGACTCGATGCCAAGGGGCTGAGGGCTTCAACGGCAGTCGGGATCGTTACCGACTATCTGGTTGTGCTTGGTATTCCACGAGAAGAGCTCGATCATATCGACACGCTCGTCAACTTCGATTTTGAGCGCTCGACGCCGGCTGGATTTAGGTGCCACGTGTTTGGAGCGCCGGTACCCCCAGGCCATCTTATCGAGGTGGCAGAGGACCTTCTAGTGGTTGATGAGGTCATGTGCTTTGTCCAAGCGGGTTCGTGGATGAGTGAGCCCGAACAGCTGGAATATGGCTACGAAATCTGCGCCCGATACCATTTGAATCATCTGTCGACAGGCGATTATATCGAGATGGGGCAGAGGTATACCGTTGCCGACTTGATTGCTTATTGCAATGAGAACCGATCTCGTCAGGGGGCTGTACGCGCGACCGCCGTGCTCAAGCGCGTGCACGATGGCGCGCGGTCGCCCATGGAGACGGCCACCGCAATCATGGTCGTAGCAAAACGTTCCCAGGGAGGGCTGGGATACGCCAAGATCGAGCTCAACCATAGGGTCGATGTTCCCAACGAGTTCAAGCATCTCGCAAAGGCCGGGTATTTCGAGATCGACGTATATGCGCCTGCAAGCGGTACGGGGATTGAATACAACGGCTCGGACCATCTTGATAAACAGCGCAGCGCGTCGGACGCGGAGCGCATGACCGTGCTGAGCGCGCTGGGCTTTAGGATGATCGTCCTCACCGGGACTCAGTTTGCCCATCAGCTGCAATTGCATCGGGCGATGAACGCCATTGCGCTCGCTATGGGCCTTAAGTGCGACCGAAGCGAAGCGTTCCAAAAGCGGCAAAACGACCTGCGAGAATTTGTGATTCGGCACTGGGACGGCGGCCTTTAGGGACGTTCCGGTCCTTCTACGGGGTGCTGTGGGCAGGCAAACCATCACAACATTCGACGTTTTTTGCCAAAAACGGGAAAAGCATCGAATGTTGTGATGGTCTGTGTTGAGGATGGGCTTGGGAAGTCCGTTTTGCTCGAAGCGACCTGTCCTGTCGTACGGGTGTCGGCATGATTCTCCCGTGGGGTATTATGTTTTCCGAAGAATAAAACGCCGCGTGAGGGGAGGGCTGCGTGGACGGGCACGTGCAATATGACGGCTTTGGCCGCGATATCAACTACCTGCGCATTGCCGTTACCGACAAGTGCAATTTCCGCTGCATTTACTGCATGCCGGCCGATGGCGTGGCACCCCGCGCGCACGACGAGCTGCTCAGCGCCGAGGAAATCGCCCGCTTTGTGCGCTTGGTAGCGGGGGAGGGCATTCGCCGCGTGCGTCTGACGGGTGGCGAGCCGCTGGTTAGCCGCCGCATCATTCCGCTCATTCGCGACATCCGCGCGATTCCGCAGATCGAGGACATCTCGCTCACCACCAACGGTGCCCTGCTGCCCAGGCTGGCGCCGCAGCTCAAAGACGCGGGGCTTAACCGCGTTAACATTTCGCTCGACACGCTCGATTCTACGCTCTTTGGAAAGATCACGCGCTTGGGTCGGCTCGAACAGACCATGGCTGGCATCGACGCGGCGCTGGCTTGGGGCTTTGAGCCCGTTAAGGTCAACTGCGTTGTTGTGCGCCGTCTCAACCAGGATGTGGCGGCCCTCGCGCGGCTCACGCTCGACCGCCCCATCCACCTGCGCTTTATCGAATACATGCCCATCGGCGACGAGCGCACGAGCTCGCATTGCGCTGTGGACCCGCATGCACCCGCGCTCAATCCGGCGCTGTGGGACGCGAGCGATACCGTGCCGAGCGACGAGCTGCGGGCGCGCATCAATGCCGGGGCCGCCGCGGTGGGTCTGGGCGAGCTCGAGCCGCTCGACATCACCGACGCTCCTGCCGGCGCGGGTCCTGCGCGCTACTGGCACTTTCCGGGTGCGGCGGGAACGGTTGGCTTCATTAGCGCCATGTCCAACCATTTTTGTGCGAACTGCAACCGTCTGCGCCTGACGGCCGATGGCAACGTGCGTCTGTGCCTGTTTAGCGATGCCGAGTATTCGGTGCGCGACGCCCTGCGCCGTGGTGATGATATGCAGGTACTTTCGATTTGGCGCGATGCCGTCGCCCGCAAACCGCAGGAACACGCGATAATTGAGGGCACGCAACGATTTATGTCCCAAATCGGAGGATGATCATATGGCCAAGAGCAGGTACGCCGATGCCACCAAGGCCGCTCGCAGGGCCGCGATATCTGCCCACAAAGTCACGGCTGCGGCGAATGCTGGCAACGCCGACGCGTCCGCGCAGCCGACTCTCAGCGCTGTCTCCGAGCCCGCCCGCGATGCCCGTCGCGACGAGCTGACGCACGTGGACGCCAAGGGCGAGGTGCGTATGGTCGACGTGTCCGACAAGGCCGAGACCCATCGCATTGCCATCGCCGAGGGCACCATCCTCATGCACCCCGAGACGCAGGCCATGGTGCTGCAGGACCGCGCCAAAAAGGGCGACGTACTCGCCTGCGCGCGCGTCGCGGGCATCATGGCCATCAAACGCACGAGCGACATCATCCCCATGTGCCATCCGCTGCTCATCACCAAGAGCAAGTGCGATATCGAGCCCATTGCTCCGGCAGGAATGCCTACCGAGGGCGTGCCCGAGGGCTGGGTGCCGGCGCGCGCAGACGGACAGGTTGGCTTTCACGTACTGGTTACGGCCGGCGTGACGGGCAAGACGGGTATCGAGATGGAGGCCCTGACCGGCGCGAGTGCCGCGTGTCTGACCATCTATGACATGTGCAAGGCCGTCGACCGTGGCATGGAGATCGTCGACGTGCGTCTGCTGCACAAGGAGGGCGGCCGCTCGGGCGTGTGGGATCGCGCAGAGCGTCAGGCCGCTGCTGTTGAGGCTGCGGGCGTCGACGGCAGCGCGCCCTCAAGCGCGCCTGCTCCGGTCGCACCCGTAGCTCCCGTCCCGGCCGTCCCCGCGATCGCGTTTATCGGCTACCAAAACTCGGGCAAGACCACGCTCGTCGAGAAGGTTATCGCCGAGCTCACCCGCCGCGGCCTGCGCGTGGGTTCGCTCAAGCATCATGGGCATCACGGCTTCGATATCGATGTGCCCGCTAAGGACACCTGGCGCCATCACCAGGCCGGATCCAAACACGTGGGCCTCATCTGCGCCACGCGCTGGGCGGAGTACGCCGACACGCGCGAGGAGGACGAGATGCCAGCGCGCGAGCTGCTGTCGCGCTACAACGATGTCGACGTGGTGATCATCGAGGGCTACAAGACCGAGGGGTTCGACAACATCGTCGTCGCGCGCTCCGGTGTCGACCGTCTGCGCGGCAAGAGCTCACTCGACCTGGTCGACGGCCGCACGCTAGCCCTTGCCTGCAACGAAGCCCTGGCACGCCAGGCATTCGATGCCGGCTTTGCGACCCGAGCCATAAACATCAACGACGCCCGAGCCATCTGCGACCTCATCCAAGATCATCTGGCCTAAAACCTGCCAAAAAGGGACAGGTTTATTTTGGCAGGTTTTATCTGGGCAAACGTCATTTCCGCCACAAAGGGGCCAGGCACCTTTGTGGTGGTTTTGGCCAAAGAGGCTTTGACCTAAACCTACCTCTAGGTGTAATAATCGCTGACAAACGATTGCGATTACGGAGGTCTTATGCCAAAACTGTACCGCCAAAACTGTACTTTATGCGTCACGGCCAAACGCTCTTTAACTTGCTTCGTCGCAAGCAGGGCTGGTGTGACTCGCCGCTCACCGAGCTGGGAATCGAGCAGGCTAAAACTGTCGGCGCGACCCTGCGAGAGCGTGGCCTTGCGTTCGACCATGCGTACAGTTCCACGTCCGAGCGTGCGTGCGACACGCTTGAGCTTGCGTTTCCTGATCAGCCTTACGAGCGCGTCAAGGGCCTTAAGGAGTGGAACTTTGGCAAGTTTGAGGGTGCGAGCGAGGATTTGAATCCGCGCCTGCCGTACGGCGATTTTTACAAGCAGTATGACGGCGAGGGCGAAGACGAGTTTCGCGAGCGCATCATGGCGACCATCATCGAGCTCATGCAGCGCCCCGGACATGAGAGCGTGTTGTGCGTGAGCCATGGCGCCGCAGCGGCTCAGGTCATGCGCGGTGTGGGCGTGGAACCGCTCAAGATGAAGAACCGCATCGGCAACTGCTGTGTGCTCGAACTCGACTTTAATCCCGCCACCAGCACATTCGCTCTCGCAGATCTGTACAACCCCTACGGCACCCCGCGCGAGTAACTTTGAGGCATCAACCAAAACCACCACAAAGGGGCCAGGCACCTTTGCGGTGGTTTTGCCGTTTACAGGCGATTTCTTACCGTTCGGCGGACTTTCGCGCCAATGGGGCTTACGCCGCATGCAAGTTTCAGCCTACAATCGCCCACATGCTCACAAGTTTGTTACTCCTCGGGAGGCATCACTTGCGCATAATAGAAGACGAGGAATATCGCCCCGTCGTCTAGCGCCGATGTCCGAGGAGTTTTTTCATGCTCATTTTAAAGAAGATCAACAATAACGTTGCTCTTGCCGCCAGCGATGACGGTCGAGAGGTTGTTGTCTTTGGCAAGGGCATCGGTTTTCACGAGATGCCGTACAAACTTGCCGATGAGTCCCTCATCCAGCGCAAATTCTATAACGTTCCCGAAAGCCTGCAGGATATGGTGGGACCCTTCCCGACGACGTCCTGCTCGCCGCGAGCGACATTGCCTGCTTCGCGTCGCAGCAGCTTGGCTGTAAGCTTTCCGGTGGCCTGCCCTTTATTCTGGCGGATCACCTGCAGTTTGTCGTTCAGCGCGACGACGACCAGCTCAGCGCTCCCAACCCGCTCGAGCACGAGGTGGCCTTCATCTACCCGCGCGAACTCGAGATCGGCCAGGCCGCGCTCGCTATCGTGCAAAAGCACACCGGCGTCAAGCTGGGTCAGAACGAGGCCACGAGCGTCGCGCTCCACATCGTTAACGCCGAGGTCGACGGCATGGGCCGCGCCAAGGACATGGACTTCATCATGAAGAGCACCCGCGTGCTCGACGAGGTGACTCATTCCGTGGAAAAGCAGCTTGGCTGCTCGCTCGACACGGCGTCGTATAGCTATATTCGCTTTCTTGCGCACCTGCGTTTTTTGGTTCGTCGCCTCTGCAAGGGCAAGTGCACGCAGACCGAGAACTCCTCGCTGTTTATGCAGGCCGCCCGCGATTTTCCCGAGGCCTACCAGTGCGCATACGCCATCAACCGCGTGTTCGAGAAAGAGTTCAGGCAGAGCTGCTCGGACGAGGAGCTTCTGTATCTGATGATGCATATCAACCGTCTGCGATCGGCTTCGCAGACCGAGTGAGTAAAGCCGCCAGTCTGGCGGCAATCGCAACAATTCTTTTTGGTTTCTAACTGCGGGCAAGGTACCGGCTCGCGGTAGGGGATATTTTTGTCGAAATTTGGAAAAGAGAGGACAGATCATGGCAGGTAAATACGACGATCTTGCTGCCCAGATCGTAGAGCTGGTTGGCGGTAAGTCCAACGTCAAATGCGTCGCACACTGCATTACCCGTGTTCGTTTTAAGCTCAAGGACGAGTCGAAGGCCAATGACGAGGCAATCTCCGAGCTGCCCAACGTCATCAAGGTCATGCACGCCAACGGCCAGTACCAGGTTGTTGTGGGCAACATCGTCGAGGACGTCTACGACGCCGTTCTCAAGGCCGGCGGTTTTAGCGACGGCGGCGCCGTCGACGCCGATGACGACGATGCCGCTCCCAAGGGCGTTACCGATGTGATCATCGACCTCATCTCGGGCATCTTCGCCCCCATGCTCGGCACCTTCGCCGCTGCCGGTATCATGAAGGGCCTGCTGGCGCTCGCTACCTTCCTGGTCCCGAGCTTTGCCAACGACGGCGCCTATACGCTGCTCTACACCGTCGCTGACGGCATGTTCTACTTCCTGCCCGTGGTGCTTGGCTTTACTGCGGCCAAGAAGTTCAAGATGAGCGAGTTCAACGGCATGGCCATCGCCTTTGCCCTGGTCTATCCCACCATGGTTGCCCTGACCTCGGGCGAGGTTGTCGGTTCCGTGCAGCTCGGCTTTGCCGGCACCTTCTCTTGGTACACCACGTTCCTGGGCCTGCCGCTCATCATGCCTGCCTCGGGTTACACCAGCTCCGTTATCCCCATCCTTCTCATGATCTGGTTCGGTTCTACCCTCGAGCACTGGGTTAAGAAGTGGATGCCCGCTTCTATGAAGATGTTCTTCACCCCGCTGATCGTTGTCACCGTCACCGTCACCCTTGGCTACCTGGTCATTGGCCCCATCGCCACGCTCATCACCAACCTGCTCGGTGAGTTCTTCGCACTGCTGTTTGGCCTGCCCATGATCGGCTCCCTCCTGGGCTGCACCCTCGTCGGTGCCTTCTGGATGTGCCTGGTCATCTTTGGCTTCCACTGGTCGCTCGTGCCTATCGCGCTGGTCAACCTGTCCACTCTGGGCCACGACTACATCCTGGGCTCCGTTATCGCCCACTCCTTCTCGCTGGGCGCCGTGCTCTTTGCCATGTATCTCAAGAACAAGGACGAAAAGTTCCGCGGCATCGCGCTGCCGGCCATGATCTCCGCCTTCTTCTTTGGTGTCACTGAGCCCGCTATCTACGGTGTCGCCCTGCCCGATAAGAAGGCCTTCATCAACGCCAGCATCGGTTCTGCCGTGGGCGGCCTCATCATCGGTATCTCCGGCGCCGTGGTGTACATGTCCGGTGGTCTGGGCGTCTTCAACTGGCTGTCCTTCATCGACCCCTCCGGTGTTAACGGCATCAACCACATGATCTGGGCTATCGTTGCTTCGCTCGTGGGTGCCGTCGTGGGCTTCGCAATCGAGTTTGTCACCTACAAGCCCGAGGCTGCCAAGTAGCCCAAACGACAAAGACTCGGTACCAAGCCGGCGGGGGGGAGCGCCCCGCCGGCTTTTTCCAAATGGGCGAGACGGTCTGCGCATGCGCTCGTTTGGGCAACTGCCCAAATCAAGACTATGCCGGTTTACTACGATGAATCTACAGGGGCCGACCGCACTGTGATTTTTCGGAAATGGTCAAGCCTCCTACCTGCGGTTTTAGTTTTGCAATTTCCGGTGTGCTCGAGAGCTATCGATCCATCGTAGTAAACCGACATGGTTTTGATCGAACGGGCCTCGCGCGGGGCATTCAGTACATGCCTCGCCACGAAACCGGCCCATCTACTACGTTTATGTGGCAAGGGCCAACCACACGGTGGTTTTCCGAGAACCGTCAAGCCATCTACCTGCGGTTTTATTTTTGCCAATTGCGGCGTGGTCGGGGGTTCGCGGCAAAACGTAGTAGATGGGCCGGTTTCGTGGCGGCGGTCCTTGTGCGGACCCCGAGCGGGGCGCAAATTACCCCGCGGACGCCGCCCCAGCGTCCGTGGAACCCTCCCAACACGTACGAAAGGAGCCAATATGGCTTTTCCCGATGGATTTTTGTGGGGCGGCGCCACTGCCGCCAATCAGTGCGAAGGCGGATACAACGAGGACGGCAAGGGCCTCAGTGTTCCCGACATCATGACCGGCGGCACGGTCTCCGAGCCGCGCCACATTACCGACGGCATTCTGCCCCAGTACCACTATCCCAGCCACGAGGCCGTGGACATGTACCATCACTACCTCGACGATATCAAGCTTTTTGGCGAGATGGGCTTTAAGTGCTACCGCATGTCCATCAACTGGAGCCGTATCTTCCCCAACGGCGACGAGGCCGAGCCCAACCAGGCCGGCATCGAGTTCTACCACCGCGTGTTCCAGGCCTGTCAGGAGCAGGGCATCGAGCCCATGGTCACCCTCAGCCACTACGAGCTGCCCTATGGCCTGTCCAAAAACTACGGCGGCTGGAAGAACCCCAAGCTCATCGATTTCTATCTCAACTACGCCCGCACCGTCATGACCGAATACAAGGGCCTGGTGCGCTACTGGCTCACCTTCAACGAGATCAATTGCCTGCTCATGGGCGGTTTTGGCGGCGTGATGGGCGGCGGCATGGTGCCCGAGGCAACTGACACGCCCATGACCTTTGGCAACTGCGATTGGGATGATCCGCAGGCACGCTTCGATGCCCTGCACAACCAGTTCCTGGCGAGCGCCAGGTGCGTCACCATGGGCCATCAGATCGACCCCCAAAACAAGATCGGCTGCATGATTGCCGGCAATGCCTGCTATCCGCACACGTGCAACCCGGCCGACGTCCTGGCAGCGCAAAAGCAGCAGCGCGAGATGAACTTCTACTGTGGCGATGTTCAGGTGCGCGGCGCGTATCCCTCGTGGGCGCCCAGCGTGTGGCGCCGCGAGGGCGTGCACGTGGAGGTCTCGCCCGAGGACGCCGCCACGCTGGCCGCCGGCAAGGTTGACTTCTACAGCTTTAGCTACTATATGAGCGCCACGGCCACGGCCGACCCGGTGCTGCTGGAGCAGGGCAACATCTTTGGTGGTGCCGGCAACGAGTATCTCAAGAAGAGCGATTGGGGTTGGGCGATCGACCCCGTGGGCCTGCTCTACTACCTGGAGGAGGTCTACGACCGCTACCAGGTGCCGCTGATGATTGTCGAGAACGGCCTGGGCGCGGTGGACGAGGTCGAGGCGGACGGTTCGATTCACGACGGCTACCGTATCGATTACCTGCGCGAGCATATCAAGCAGATGGAGATTGCCATCGAGGACGGCGTGGACCTGATGGGCTACACCATGTGGGGCTGCATCGATTTGGTGAGCGCCTCGACTGGCGAGATGAAGAAGCGTTACGGCTTTATCTACGTCGACAAGGACAACGACGGCAACGGTACGCTCGCCCGCAGCCGCAAGGACAGCTTCTTCTGGTACAAGAAGGTCATCGAGTCCAACGGCGCCGACCTGGCCTAGCCGGGGCTAACCTGCCAAAAAGGGACAGGTTTATTTTGGCAGGTTTTATCTGGGCAAACGTCAATTCCACCACAGAGGGGCCAGGCGCCTTTGTGGTGGTTTTTGCTTTGGTAGATTCTTGTGACATGCCTTACAATCTACCAAGTAGTTCATACTGAGCGAAAAACGGAGAGAAGGGTCCTGATGCGTCCTTAATGTTTCATGCGGATAGATTGATTTGACAGATGGTGGCGAATGCCCACCGCCCGTATTCGTATGAAACAAGGAATCTCCATGCTCGCATCTCTTTTTTCAAAGCCTCAATCATCGCTGTCCGTGCAGGCCAAGCGCCTGGTGGCGATGCGCTTTCTCATCTACACCGGTTTTCAGACCAGCTACTTTATCGGCGTCATCGGAACGCTCACCTATGCGGACGATGCCTCGGTCGTCGCGACATCGCTGGCCGTCCTGTTTATGAACGTCTTCGTGATCCTGGGGTCCTTTGCGGGCGGCGCGGTGCTCGACGCTTGGGGTCCGTGCCGGCATTTCCGGGCGAGTATCGTCGGCACGTTGGCAACCGGCGCGGCAATCCTCGCCTTTGGAAGCGCGACCGGAACAGTCCTTGCCGGCGCGGTGCTCCTGGGCTTTGTGATGGGGTTTGCCCAGCCCATCGCCACGTCCTATCCGGCGTATCTCACCGACGATCCTGTCGAGCTCAAAGACATCAACTCCGCCATCGCCATGTTCTCAAACGTGAGTATCGTCGTTGGCCCCACGCTGGGCGGCTTTGTCGCGGCGGCTGCGTCGTCGCGCGCGGTATTTTTGCTCATGATGCTCTTTACCGTACTGGCGCTCGCCGCCGGTTGGGACTTTAGGCCGCAAGCAGGTCGCGCCGTCGCGCGCGAAAGTGCTCCCGCGGATAGCAGCACAACGGCAAGTACTGCCAGTCAAAGCTCCGATTCCAGTAAATCCACCCGCGCAACCTTCGCGACCAGCATCAAGACGGTCTTTACCAACAGCGTCCTCGCCCTGCTGTTCTGCATTATTTTCCTTTCGAACTTTGGCTATGGCGCCTTCGATCCACTGGAGTCATTCTTCTACCGTGATGTTCTGCATGTCGGTGTCGAGTGGATGGGCTGGCTCTCGTCTGCCTGCGGCGTGGGCGCGGTGCTGGGCGCCGTGGTCGCGCTCCGTTTGCCGCCGCACCTGGTCAACCTTAAGACGCTGCTCGTGGCGCTTCTGTCCGTGGGCCTGGGAAGCCTGATTTACGTGGGGACTCCGTACGTGGGCGTGGCCCTTGTCGGCCAGATTGTACTGGGCGTGGCCTGGGGCGTCGTCAACCCGCTTCATAACACCATCGTGCAAACGACGGCTCCGCTCGAGCAGCTCGGTCGCGTGAACTCGGTCATGGGCTTTGGCAACATGTTCGCCGGCGTGGCCCCGCTGGCGATTGCCCCGTGGCTGGCGGCGACGTTTGGCGTGCAGCAGACGCTCGTAGGGGCGGGCGTGGTTGTGACGGCGGTTCCCGCGGCGTTGCTGTTGTTTGGGCACCGGCATTTGATTGTTCCGCACGGCAGTAAAACCGTCACAACGTTCGATGAAAATCTCGATTTTGGCGAAAAACATCGAATGTTGTGATGGTCTTCGTTGTGGACGGCGCGGTTTGCGTTGTGGACGGGACGGTTTTCGCTATGGACGGTGCGGTTTCGCTGTATAACCGCCGGACCACGCCCTGCCAGTTGCCACCCTCGTTACGTTTTCGCTGCATTTGGGTAAAGTGCCTGCTCCAAGCCGGCGTTGCCCTGTATACTAGAGCGGTTTAACTGTTATGCGGAAGGGAGCGCCTATGGCACTCAGCGAGAAAGACGTGCGCGGCATCGCCGAGTACGCAAAGATCGCACTGACCGATGACGAGCTCACCCAGATGACGTCCTACCTGAACGACGCCGTCCAGATGCTCGAGCCCGTCCTGCAATATGACTTACCCGACGTGGAGCCCACGTTCCATCCCATCGGAAGCCTGTCCAACGTGATGGGCGATGACCTGCGCGAGCCCGAGCGCGATCTGCCGCTCGACGTCGCGCTTAAAAACGCCGGCAGCGTGCGCGACCGCTACTTCCGCGTGCCGTCCATTTTGGGAGAGGGGGAGAGCGAGTAATGGCGCAGAGCTTCGATTCCCTTACCGCCACTCAGATCGCCGCGGGCGTTGCCGCCGGCGACTTTACCGCTACCGAGGTGGCCCAGGCCTCCCTTGCTGCCATCGAGGCGCGCGAGGGCGGGGTCCAGGCATTCCTGCAGGTGGCGCCCGAGCTTGCGCTCGAGGCTGCCGCGCGCGTGGATGCCGACCGTGCCGCAGGCAAGCCGCTGCCCCCGCTTGCGGGCGTGCCGCTGGCCATCAAGGACAACATGAACCTTGTGGGCACGCGCACCACCTGTGCTTCCCGCATGCTCGAGGGCTACCAGAGCGTCTACACCGCCACCTGCGTCCAACGCATGCTCGATGCCGGCTGCCTGCCCATGGGCAAGGCAAATATGGACGAGTTTGCCTTTGGCAGCTCCACCGAGAGCTCGGCGTTCCACCGCACCAACAACCCCTGGGATACCGAGCGCGTGCCCGGCGGCTCCTCGGGCGGCTCCGCTGCCGCCGTCGCCGCGGGCGAGGTCGCGCTCTCGCTGGGCTCGGACACTGGCGGCTCCATTCGCCAGCCGGCGTCGCTGTGCGGTGTGGTGGGCTTTAAGCCCACGTATGGCGCCGTGAGCCGTTACGGCGTGGTTGCCTTTGGCTCGTCGCTCGACCAGGTGGGTCCCTTTGGCCGCACGGTCGAGGACGTCGCGCTGGCCATGAACGCGCTTACCGGCGCGGGCCACGATCCGTACGACTGCACCAGCCAGGATTGCGCCGTCGACTTTACCGAGCACCTCAACGACAGCATCGAGGGCAAGCGCGTGGGCATCATCCCCGCGTTTATGGAGGCCGAGGGCCTGACGCCCGAGGTCAAGGCCGCTGTTCAGCGCGCCGCCCAGGCGCTGCAGAACCAGGGTGCCGAGCTGGTCGAGGTGGACCTGCCGCACCTGGATGCCGCCATCGCCGCCTACTACGTCATCGGCCCGGCCGAGGCGTTCTCCAACCTGGCTCGCTTCGACGGCATCCGTTACGGCTACCAGGAGGAGGGCTGCGCCAACCTGTCCGACCAGAGCTCGCTGTCGCGCGCCCACGGCTTTGGCGCCGAGGCCAAGCGCCGTCAGATGCTCGGCGCTTACCTGCTGAGCTCGGGCGTGTACGACAGGTACTACTACGCCGCGCAAAAGGCCCGCACGCTCATCACGCAGGACTACGACGCCGCGTATGCCAAGGTGGACACTATCCTTTTGCCCACCTCGCCGCGCACGGCCTTTACGTTTGGCGAGATCAGCGACCCCACGCAGATGTACCTCTCCGACCTGTACACCATCTCGCTCAACATTTGCGGCAACGGTGGTATCTCGGTGCCGCTGGGCCTGGGCGAGGATACTCAGTTGCCCGTTTCTGCCCAGCTGGTGGGTCCGGCCTTTAAGGACCGTCAGCTGCTCACGTTTGCCCGCGCCCTGGAGCGCGGCTTTGCCGATGCCGCCACGGGTGCGCCCGCGCTTTCCGTCGCGCCCGATTTTGCCGGGAAGGGAGGCGAGCTGTAATGAAGGAGCTTTCCGAGGTCCTGCAGGATTGGGAGGCCGTGATCGGCCTGGAGATCCATACCGAGCTCACCGCACTCGATACCAAGATGTTCTGCAACTGCAGGCTCAGCCACGATGACGAGCCCAACGCCAACGTGTGCCCGGTGTGCCTGGGCCTGCCCGGCGCCCTGCCGGTGCCCAACAAGCGCGCCATCGAGAGCATCGTCAAGGCCGGCCTCGCCACCAACTGCGAGATCCAGCGCCACTCGATGTTCTACCGCAAGCACTACTTCTACCCCGACATGGCCAAGAACTTCCAAACCACGCAGGGTCCGGTCGCCTTTGCCATGTACGGTCACCTGGACCTGGACGTGACCGGTCGCGGTGCCGCCGAGCGCCCCGACTGCGCGTTTGGCGAGACCGAGGCCCAGAGCCTGGCGAGCGCCTCGGCCAACGCCGAGGGCCTGTCCACGTCCATGACGTCGACCATGCGCGAGGGCAATCAGCGTGCCGGCCATCTGGCCAGCTATGACGCGTCCAACCTGCAGATGCCCGAGCGTCGCGAGGACGGTTCCTACACGGTGCCCATCCGCATCCTGCGTATCCACATGGAGGAGGACGCCGCCAAGATGGTGCACGTGGGCGGCGCCGAGGGCCGCATTACCGCCGCGGCCGAGTCGCTCGTCGACTACAACCGCTGCGGCACGCCGCTCATTGAGCTCGTCACCGAGCCCGACTTGCGTACGCCCGAGGAGGCTCGCCTGTTTATGGAGAAGCTCCGTCGCATCTTTGTGACGCTGGGCATTTCGGACTGCTCCATGGAGAAGGGCTCCATGCGCTGCGACGGCAATGTGTCGCTGCGCCGCCGCGGCGAGACCAAGTTGGGCACCAAGACCGAGCTCAAGAACCTCAACTCGTTTAAGAGCCTGCATGACGGCCTTGCCTACGAGATTTGCCGCCAGGCCGAGGTGCTCGAGGAGGGCGGAATCATCTACCAGGAGACCCGCCACTGGGAGCCCAGCCGCAAGCGCACCGTGGTCATGCGCGTCAAGGAGACGGCCGACGACTATCGCCTGTTCCCCGATCCCGATCTGGCGCCGTTCGATCTGGACGATGAGTTCATCGACCGCTGCCGTGGCGAGATTCCCGAGCTGCCCGATGCCAAGCGCGTCCGTTTTGAGGCTGACTTCGGTATCAAGACGGCCGACGCCGAGCAGATTGCCGGCGACCCCGAGTTTGCCGACTTCTTTGAGGCCGCCGCTGCCGGTATGGCCGGCAAGGAGGCCCAGACGGTCGCAAACCTGCTGGTCAACGAGATGATCGCCTATCTTAAAAGCGCAGGCGCGTCGCTCGCCGAGTCCGGTATCGCGCCGGCTCAGGTGGCGGCACTCGCCAAGCTGCTGGCGACCGATGCCATCAGCTCCAACCAGGCGCACGAGGTCTTTGAGGCCATGGCCCAGACCGGTGACGATCCCAATAAGATCGTCGACGAGCGTGGTATGCGTCAGGTGAGTGATGCCGGCGCGCTGCAGCCGATCGTGGACGAGGTGCTGGCAAACTGTGCCGAGCAGGCGCAGCAGTACCGCGATGGAAACCAGAAGGTCATCGGCTTTTTGGTGGGCCAGTGCATGAAGGCGAGCCGCGGCAAGGGCAACCCGAAGCTCTTCAACGAGTTGCTGAGAACGTCGCTCTCGTAAGCGGGAACCCGGGAGCCCCGGCAGGGCGGGTGCTTCCTCAAAATTTCAAACAGTCCTGCGCAAGACGAAGGCCACATTAAGTGGCCTTCTTTGCGTGCGGAACTCATTTTGAGCAAGCACCCGCCCTGCCGGGGCTCCCGGGTTCTGCAACGACTCGGCCGTTCGGGTCAGGCGAGCTGAATTAAATTTGGTGAATGAGGGCGCCGTTGGCGCCCTCATTCTTTATATATGTTGGGAACGCCAAGCGGTGGGGGTGGTGCCGGTGTATTGTTTGAAGGCTTGGGCGAAGGCGGCCTGCTGAGGGTAGTCGAGCCGCTCTGCCACTTGCGCTATCGTAAGCGAACTATCTGCCAAAAGCTCCTGCGCCCGCTCCATGCGGCGCCTTCGTATGTAGGCACCCAGGGACTCGCCGGTTTGGGCCTTAAAGGTGGCGCACAGTTTGGATCGGCACGTGAAGAGTCTCTCGGCCACCTCCTGGATGCTCACATGTCTGCCCTTGTCGAGCGAGCGCTCTACAAGGGCAGACGCTTCCTTGGCTATAGTTACGCTGGCGTGCGTGCCTGTCGCCCGTTGCGCCTGTCTATGGGCCGCATGCGAACAGGCGAGCTCGGCGACCATGGTCTCCACGATACCTTGCATATAGACGTGTCCGCCTACGGTGCGGGCGCGTTCCTCGTTAATCCGGCGCAGCGTGTGGCAGATGGCAGACGCCGCTTCCTCGTGCCACGGCTCGGCAAACGCCTCAAAGATTCCCGCGAACTCGGTGGGATAGCGGTGCTCCAGTTCGTCAAAATATCCAGGCAAAAAGAGCATCGAGCGCGAGTGGTAGAGTTGCCCTGCAAACAGTGGGCTTAATTCCTCGCCACAGTTATCTTGGATAAAGCTGCAAACGGCATTGTTTGGCCAAGGTCCATGCAAGAGTGTAAGGTTCGCAGGCGTTATGCCAGCCTCGGGCATGCATGTAAGTGTGGGCGCGCTGACCTCGCTCACGCAGGCGTACGGCTCAGGTGTGTATTCGGTCAGGTACATATCGTGCGTCGGGGTAATGAAATGCTCTATGACGATGCAGGTGGGGGAGAGGGGCATGATCCATGCGCGTCCGTGCGCCCGATCATTTGCCACCTCGCCGGTAAAGACGGCGCCCTTGCCAGAAAGCTCCAGGCCAAACTGCTCAAACTGTGGTGCGTATAGCTCGGTTATGTTGGTCGCGGCCCGATGCATTTTCGAAAGCGTCCCCTTCCTTTGCAGAAACATCCACGCCTGGCTCGATTGTGTGCCTTGGCTAACATATCAATGATAAGTTGATTACGGTTAACTCTCAAGCCGTTAGAAAGGAATCTCATGGCAAAGGGATCAAAAAGGGAAGGCGGCGGTATCGGCGAGCTACTTGCATATGCCGGCGACCGTAAATTCCTAACGTATTTGGGCATGGCGCTCTCGGCGCTCTCGCAGCTGCTGGGCTTTGGCCCGTACGTGTGCATCTGGTTTGTCGCGCGAGACCTGATCGCTGTGGCACCTAACTGGAGCGAAGCCACCGATATCGCGATGTATGGCTGGTGGGCCGTGGGTTTTGCCCTGGCAAGCATCGTAGTGTATTTCGCAGGCCTCATGTGCACGCACCTGTCTGCGTTTCGCTGCGCGTCCAATATCCGCAAGACTGCGAGCGAACACCTGCTTAAGCTGCCGCTTGGCTACTTTGACACGCACGCCACCGGTGAGCTGCGCCGTATTGTAGACGGATGTGCCGCCTCCACCGAAACCCTGCTCGCGCACATCTTGCCCGATATCGCCGGCGCCACCGCCATGGTCGCAGGTCTGCTCGTGCTGCTTTTCGCACTCGATTGGCGTCTGGGGGCTGCATGCCTTATCTCGGTCGTCGTTTCGTTTGGCGCCATGGCCACCATGATGGGCGGCAAGGGCGCCGAGTTTATGAAGGCCTACATGGGAGCGCTGGTCAAGATGAACAAGACCGGCACCGAATACGTACGCGGTATTCCCGTGGTCAAGGTGTTTCAGCAGACGGTCTACTCCTTTAAGGCCTTCCACGATGCGATTGCCGAATACGCCGATATGGCACAAAACTATTCGGGCACGTTCTGCCGAGGCCCGCAGGTACTCAACCTTACGGCGCTCAATGGTCTTGTGGCATTCCTGCTGCCCGTGGCGTTGCTGTTGGCACCGGGCGAGACGGACTTCGCGCATTTTATGGCAAACTTCACGTTTTACGCGATATTTTCGGCCGTGGTACCGACGGCCATGACCAAGCTCATGTTTGCGGGCGAGGCCTCTCAGATGAGTGCCGATTCGCTGGCTCGCATCCGAAGCGTCATGGATTCCCAGCAGCTCTCCGTGCCCGCCCAACCCAAGCACCCTGTCGGCAACGACGTGCGATTTGAGGATGTGAGCTTTACCTATGAGGGCGCCGAAGCGCCTGCCGTCAACCATGTGAGTTTTAGCGTTTCCGCGGGGAGCACCCTCGCCCTGGTGGGTCCTTCGGGCGGCGGTAAGTCAACCTGCGCAAGCCTGATCCCGCGTTTTTGGGATGTTTCCTCGGGTCGAGTGCTCGTGGGCGGTGTGGACGTTCGCGATATGGATCCACACGAGCTTATGGACCAGGTCGCCTTCGTGTTCCAGACCAACCAGCTGTTCCGGCAAACACTTGCCGATAACGTGCGCGCCTCCAAGCCCACGGCCACTGATGACGAAGTACGTGCGGCCCTCTCCGCAGCTCAGTGCGACGACATTGTGGCCAAGCTCCCACAGGGCATCAACACCATGCTCGGCGCCGGCGGAGCATATCTTTCGGGCGGCGAGGTCCAGCGCGTGGCACTCGCCCGCGCGATCCTTAAAGACGCGCCTATCGTGGTGCTCGATGAGGCCACGGCGTTTGCCGACCCCGAGAACGAGGCGCTCATCCAGCGCGCCTTTAGCAAGCTGGCGGCGGGTCGCACGGTCATTATGATTGCACATCGGCTTTCGACCGTGGTGGGCGCAGACCAAATCGTGGTGCTCAACCAGGGCAGCGTGCAGGAGTCGGGTACTCATGCCGAGCTGCTGTCCCAAAATGGCCTGTATGCCAAGATGTGGGCCGAGTACGAGCAGGCCGCGAGTTGGAAGATTACTGCTACGACCGCGGATGCCGCCGTCGCGAAGGGAGGCGAGGCCTAAATGTTCGCCTCATTCCAAAAGAAGTATTTCCTATCCGATAAAGGCATCGCCGGCGTAAAACGCGGTATCTTCTGGACCGCGCTCACCAATCTTATTACCATGGCCGGCATGGGCTTTTTATTCCTGGTTATGGCCGGCTTTGTCGAGCATCTCGCCAGCGGGGCTGACCTGCCGGATGCCTTGCCGATCGTGGGCGGCCTCCTGGTCTTTTTCGTGTTGCTCTTTGCCTCTAACTGGCAACAGTATTACTACACCTACTGCATCTTTTACGAGGAGTGCGGCAAGCAGCGTATGGAGATCGCCGAGCGCTTGCGCAAACTGCCGCTGTCGTTTTTTGGTCGTCGTGACCTGGCCGATTTAACCGAGACCATCATGGGTGACGTTCAGACTATGGAGCACGCCTACAGCCATGTGCTGGGAGAACTCTGGGGCGCCATCATCGCAAGTGCCATCGTGTTCGTGTCGTCGCTGTTCTTTTGCTGGCAGCTGGCGGTCGCGGCGTTTTGGAGCATTCCCGTGGCCTTTGCCGTGCTGTATCTGACGCGCGGCCCCATGACCCCGGTGTTCGACCGCGTGCGCGCCGAGAAGGTCAAGGTCACCGAGGCGATCCAGGAGACGCTCGACTGCGTGCGCGAAATCCGCGCCACCAACCAGGAGGCCCATTATCTTGAGGGGCTCAACGCCGTGATCGATGCCGAGGAGCGCGAGACCACCAAGGGCGAGCTCGTCAACGGGCTTCTGGTCAACTCCGCCTTCTCCATTCTGCGTCTGGGCATTGCCACCACGCTGGTCACGGGCGCCACGATGGTCGCCTCCGGGCAGGTCGACTTTTTGGTGATGTTTGCCTTCCTGCTTACGGTGAGCCGTATCTATGCGCCCTTTGACCAGGCCCTTATGCTCGTGTCGGAGCTGTTTGTCGCCGAGTCGTCTGCCAAGCGCATGCGTTCCATCATGGAAGAGCCTGTGGCGCGGGGCAGCGAGAAATTTGAGCCCGTGGGCCACGATGTGGTGTTCGATCATGTGGCATTTGGCTATGGTGCGGGCGAGGACGGCCGCGCCGGCGAGAAAGTTCTTACCGATGTGAGCTTTACCGCCAAGGAAGGCGAAGTTACGGCGCTGGTCGGTCCTTCGGGTTCCGGAAAGTCTACGGTGAGCCGCCTGGCCGCACGCTTTTGGGATGCCACCGAAGGCACAGTCACCGTGGGTGGCGTGGATGTTGCGAGCGTGGATCCCGAGGTGCTGCTGCGCGACTACGCCATTGTGTTCCAAGACGTGCTGCTCTTTGACGACACGGTGATGGGAAACATCCGTCTTGGTCGTCGCGATGCCACCGATGAGGAAGTGCTTGCTGCCGCGCGTGCCGCCAACTGCGACGAGTTTGTGAGCCGTATGCCGCAGGGCTATGACACCATGATCGGCGAGAACGGCTCCAAGCTGTCCGGCGGAGAGCGCCAGCGCATTTCCATCGCCCGTGCGCTGCTCAAAGACGCGCCTATCGTGCTGTTGGACGAGGCGACGGCGAGCTTGGATGTGGAGAACGAGACCGTGGTTCAGCAGGCGCTCTCCCGTCTGCTTGCAGGTAAGACGGTTATCGTTATTGCCCACCGTATGCGTACGGTGGAAAATGCCGACAAAATCGTTGTGCTCAAGGATGGTGTGGTTGCCGAGCAGGGCACTCCGGCGAAGCTCAAGGCGGCAGGTGGAGAATTCGCCCGCATGGTTGCGCTGCAAAAGGAAGCGGCTGCCTGGCAGCTGTAGGAAAGAGGTAAAGAGGTCGTCCCCTTGTCATGTATTCGAGGCTGTGGAAATCGAAGGTGAATGGTTTCCCCAGAAGTGGACGACCTTATTTGGACCCCTAAAGCATCGACACTTTTGGGACTTTGTTTCCTGCGATTTTGTCGAGTTTTTCCTGCGGTTTTGCTGGCGAAAAATGCGGATGCTTCGGGGGTCCGATTTTGCTCGTTCACTTCGCGGAAAACCATTCATCTTAGATTTGCAAGGACGAGGGCGGATTCCCCTTGGGGTGCGGATTTGCGTCGTGGTGGGTGAACCGCCGAGTACCGGGCGGTCTAGATCGTATATTTTCCAAAAGTTAGCCGTTGTTGACCCCAATAGTTATACTAAACTAGTCTCAAAAGCGTGCTCGAGCAAACTAATGAACTCGGGTGCTAAGGCACCATGCCGCGCTTGTGCGGCAAAAGGGAGAAGCAACATGAAGAAGTCGACGTTTAACACCCTGCTTGTCGGTGGCGGTTTTCTGCTTGGTACGGCCGGCATCAAGCTGCTCACCAGCGCTCCGGTAAAGAACGCCTGCGTGCAGGGCATTGCGTGCGGCATGCGCGTCAAGAACGGCTACCAGGACATGGTCGAGCAGGCCAAGGCCGAGGTCGATGATATGGTTGCCGAGGCTGCCTACATCACCCAGAGCGAGGCCGCTGCGGACAAGGCAGCCGAGTAGCACTCCAGGCACAAACTATGAGATTCTCGATTATTAGCGAGATCCCCGGCAGGACCCGTCTTCAATTGGCGGGTCCTGTGCCAGAGAGCGATCTCGATGCACTTCTTAAGCTCAGCGGCGACATCGACGGCGTGCACAAGGTGTGTGTCTACGGCCGTATTGGCCAGATGGCGCTCGAATATGACGAGCAGCGTCGCACGGCCGTGCTCGATGCCCTGGGTGCACTCGATGCTCAAGCTATCGCCGATGCCAAGTCGGGTTACGTGATGCAACTCGAGCCGCGCAGGCACAAGCTCGTCGTGGATCTTGCCACACTTATCGGCGCCCACTACGCGCGCCGCTGGTTTTTGCCCACGCCCCTACGTGCGGTGTTTATCGTGGCCGGTTACATGACCTTTTTGCGCGCCGCCCTCCGTGAGCTCGCGCAGCCGCGCCTGACCGTTCCCGTGCTCGACGCTTCGGCTATCGGCATTTCGTTCGTCAAACGCGATTTCGACACCGCGGGCCAGACGATGTTCCTGCTCAACGTGGGCGAGCTGCTCGAGGACTACACCCGCGCCATGAGCGAAAACGAGCTCATAAACTCGCTGCTCGACGTGCCCGATAAGGCGCAAAAAGTGGTCGGTGACACCGAGATAAGCGTTGCCGCGACCGAGCTTGAGCCCGGCGATCTGGTCGCCGTGCGCACTGGCATGTCCATTTGCATCGACGGTGTTGTCGAGCAGGGGAGCGCTATGGTCAACCAGGCGACCCTGACCGGCGAGCCGCTGGCCGTCGAGCGCAGCGTGGGCGATGACGTGTTCGCCGGTACCGTCGTGGAAGACGGCGGCATCTTGGTGCGCGTGCGCGCCAATACGGCGCAAACCAAACTGCGCTCAATCGTCTCGCTCGTGCAGACGGCCGACTCGCTCAAGTCCGAGGGCCAGTCGCACATGGAGGACCTCGCCAACAAGATCGTCCCGTGGAATTTCTTGCTTGCAGGTCTTGTCGCTCTTACCACCCGCAGCCTCATCAAGACCTCAGCGGCGCTGATGGTCGACTACTCGTGCGCACTCAAGCTCACGGGTTCCGTCGCCGTCATGACTGCCATGAGCGATGCTGCCAAGATGGGCGTCATGGTCAAGGGCGCGAAGTACTTTGAGTCGTTTGCCAAGGCCGACACCATTGTGTTTGATAAGACCGGCACGCTTACCGAGGCGCAGCCGCGTCTTGCCTGCGTGCTCACCACCGATGGCTGGAGCGAGGACGAGGTTCTGCGCCTTTCTGCCTGTCTGGAGGAGCATTTCCCGCATCCGGTGGCGCGCGCTGTGGTCAACGCCGCCCGCGAGCGCGGGCTCGAGCACCGCGAGCGTCACGCTGCGGTCGAGTATATTGTGGCGCACGGCATCGCTTCGTCCATTGAAGGGCGTCGCGCCATCATCGGTTCCGCGCACTTTGTATTTGAGGACGAGGGCGCGCAGCTCGAGTCCGACATCAAGGAGCAAATCGAGTCCCAGATTCAGGGCCTGTCGCCGCTGTATCTGGCGGTCGACGGCATCGTTGTGGGCGTGCTCGGCATCGAGGATCCGCTTAAGCCCGGGGTCCGTGAGGCCATCGCCGACCTGCATGCGTTGGGCGTTAAGCACGTGGTCATGCTCACGGGCGATTCGGAGCGCACGGCCGAGCGCATTGCTCGCGAGGCGGGCGTCGATGAGTTTAAGGCCGAGCTCCTGCCCGAGGACAAGTACGCGTATGTAGAGCGCATTAAGAGCGAGGGGCGCCACGTTGCCATGGTGGGCGACGGCGTCAACGATTCGCCGGCGCTCGGTTTGGCCGATGTGGGGCTGGCCATGGGTGGCGGAAGCGACATCGCAAAGGAGGTCGCCGATATCATCCTGACCGATACGGACCTTGCCGCGATCGTGCGCCTGCGCCGCATGAGCCAGGGCCTCATTGATCGTCTGACGAGTTCGTATGCCAAGGTCATGCTCACCAACTCGGTGCTGCTGGCATTGGGTATTACCGGCAAGATCGCCCCGCAGACGTCGTCGCTGCTGCACAACGGCTCGACGATTGCGTATAGCTTGGGCAACGCGAAGGCATATCTGCGTTAGCGCTTTTACTTAAGCTTTGGCCTGCATTTGGGCGGTGTTGCAGCCGCCAGAATGCAGGCTTTTTGCGTTTGACCGTGTGCTAGCAGCAATATACAGTTGTGCTAGCCTGGTTAGCAGAAGTCGAAGGTGGGGTTGAGATGAGTGCTGTTAGCAGTATGGCGCAGGTGAATGTTCGTGTTGATCGCCAGGTCAAGGACCGTGCGGAGGAAGCGTTGCGGCTTTCGGGTACCTCGCTTCCCGAGCTTATCAAAAAGGTCGTGGCAAAGGTTGCGCAGGGCGGTGGTTCGTGCGAAGAGGTGCTGTTGGCCGTTGACGACCAACAGCCCAGCGCTGGTGCCATCTCGCCGTTTGTCGCATCGTGGGCGGCGGCGGATCAGCTTTGCGCGGACCTGGGCATCGCTACGTCGCCCGTATCCGACGATCGCGATTGGGACACAATCTATTCCGAAGCCATGGATGAGCACTATCGCCAAAAGGGGATGATCCTGTGAGCGGGGCTTTCCTCAAAATAATGGTGGATGCCAACGTATGGGTTGATTCGTTTTGCGTCGACCATGCCGAGTCGCTTGCCGCGCGTGCTTTTATCGGACGGGCTGCGGAATCTGGTGCAATGTTGCTCTTTCCGGTGCATATCGCCAAGGATGTACTGTATGTTGTCCAGCACGAGCTCAAGCGCAGGGTTATTGCTAAAAAAGGCTCGGTCGACGAAGCATCGGCACGAGCGATAGGCGAGGCCGCGCTGGCGTTTGTTCGAAATATGACCGAAAACGCCACGGCCGTGGGTGCAGATGCGTCGGACCTTTGGCTGGCCGACAAATACTTAGCGCTCCATCGCGATTACGAGGACAACTTGGTGTTGGCGGCATGCAGACGCGCTGGGGCAGATTACTTGGTGACAAACGATCGAAAGCTGCTCGAACATGCTGATCTTGCAGCAAAGACCCCGCGCCAAATGATGCCGATTCTGGCTTTGGCCGAACGTGGTGGCGCGGCTATCGGTTGACGCGAACTATTTGCGGGTCCCTTGGACACGATGCGCCAAGGGACCCGCGTCTGCTATTTACAACAGCTCGGCCTTGATGGCGGGACTTTCTGCGAGCTGCTCGGCTGCCTTTTCGTCGGAGCTGTCGAGTGCTGCCAGGCTGCGGTAGAGCCATTCGTTGACCTGGGTGTTCTTGACGCCAGCGGTTTTGGTGAGGTTGGCTATAGCGCTGATTTCGGCAAAGAGTTCGACCTTTGCACCCGTGAGCTCGCCAAGCTCGATGTCGTGATGCGCGGTGACGCCGCGGTTTTCGCTTACGTGGTCGATGAAGCCGCGGACGGTTTCAACGTGCTCGGCGAGTGTGGCCTCATCGGCGCCGTCGGTGAGCGCGTTGAGGGCGCCCGTGACCACGAGGGCAGGATGTCCGCAGGGGACAAAGCCCTCGATGACATCCATAGCTTCGGTAATGGTTGAGCCTAGGCCCACGAGGGCATTGACGAGTTGCTGCTTGGTATCCATAACGGTCCTTTCGACGGGTCAATTGTGCTTGGCGAAAATATACGTGACGCGATCGGTAGCAAAAGTGCGAAGTACAGCGCACATTGGGGTCTTCACAGCTCGTGCATAGAACAGCTGTCTTACTTGAGAACGTGGTAACATAGCACTTCACAAGCGGGGCTCGCCCCGTATGTTCCTTGAAAAGTCGACGGCTGTTGGGTACTCGCGCCCAATACCATCCAGACTTTCCCGACATTCGGGGGCGACTGGTTTCGACACGATAGCTCTGAGAGAGGAAGCAAGCCGAGGTCTCCTCGCCTCGTTAAACAGGGGTGCCGTCAAATTGAATTGACAACAACTCTTCTTTTGAGCCTATGGCTCTCGCTGCTTAGTTTATAGCGGCGCGTCAACCCGGTGATTTCCCCGACACCGGCGCGACGTCATGTTAGGGGAATGCTCCTGCGCACGTAATCGGTATGGCGCAGGCTAAGACCGAACCGGTTAGGACGCCGCGAGCGTGTCGCTGCGCGCAAAGTGTCCGAGACTAAACCAGCGACTGAGCTTGGAGATGCCAATCAGGGGGCTTTCGTGGACCGGAGTTCGATTCTCCGCGCCTCCACCATAAGTAACAGGCAGGTAGATATTCGTATCTACCTGCCTTTTTATTTCTAGTCCGTACCGCGGAGAATCGAACTCTATGCAGGGCGCGGGCGTAAAGAAAACGCGCAAGCGTTTTTAGCCCGCGGGCGAGGACGCCGGAAGGCGGCCGAAGCCGGTGCGGATTTGCGAAGCAAATACGCGGATTCTCCGCGCAATGCCCCAACCCAAAAGAGATGTGCTGCCGATGGCATTTCTGCCAACTATGCCCCCGCACCAACGGATCCCCTCCACCCGCGGAGAATCGAACTCTGTGCAGGGCGCGAGCGTTAGGAAAACGTCGCGGCAGCGCAGGGTGGGATGCGCTTTCCAGACGGTCGTCCAACGGAAAGTGTGTCCCAGATTATCGGCTCAGAATGGGATGCACTTTCCGGATGGATTGTTGGCGGAAAGTTCATCCCGGAATCCGCGCTCAGAACGGGACACGCTTTCCCAACGGCGGTCCAAGCGGAAAGCGCATCCCAGAACCCCGCCTCAGACTGGGACGCGCTTTCCGCTCCATCTCCTCAACTCCAAAACCTATGCGCCCTCCATTCCAAAACTGGGTAGAAGAAAGCCAAAACGCAATCGCAGGAGGTCAAAATGACTGCAGAAGATAAGGCAAAGAACGCCGGCAAGGTCGCGCTCATCCTGGAGGGCGGTAGTTTTCGCGGGCAGTTTACCGCCGGCGTGCTCGACGTCCTCATGGAGGCCGGTGTTGAGGTCCCTGCGGTGTACGGCGTCTCGGCCGGTGCGCTCAACGGCGTCAACTACAAGTCGCACCAGATCGGCCGCACCAACCGAGTCAATTTGACCTTCTGCAACGACAGCCGCTATATGGGCGCCGCGTCGTTTGCGTCCACGGGCTCTATCGTCGGCTACGACTTTATCTTTAACGACGTCCAGGACCGCCTGGATCCCTTTGACAACGAGACGTTCGACGCCAGCCCCATCGAGATGTACGCCGTTGCGACGGACATGCTGTTTGGAACCGCTGCCTACCTGCCGGTTAAAAGCGCCGTACTCGATCTCGACGCTGTGCGAGCATCGACCTCGTTGCCGCTGGTGACGCCGCCGGTCGAGATTGACGGGCACAAATACGTCGACGGCGGCGTGGCCGATTCGGTTCCTATCGAGTATGTGCTCGAGGAGGCGGGCTTCGACCGCGCGGTCGTCATCGTTACGCAGGACCGTTCGTATGAAAAAAAGCCCTACGAGTTTTTGCCGGCCGCGCGTGCGCGTTATGCTGACTACCCCTATCTGCTCGAGGCTATCGAGACGCGCCACGACCGTTACAACATCCAGCGCATGCACCTGTGGAAGTATGAGCGCGAGGGCCGTGCGTTGGTCGTCGCTCCGCAAAAGCCGGTCGAGGTCGGCCATGTCGAACGCGATCCGGCAAAGTTGCTCGATCTGTATATTCAGGGTCGCCAGGAGGCAAAACGCCTGTTGAATGATATCGAGGCATTTGTCGAGCGCTAGATTCGCGGCATTATGGTCCGTGTGTGAAGTAAAACCGCATGGGGCAAAGCACCGCTCGCGCATTACATGATTATTTAAGCCCCGTCCCAGAAAAATCACTGGGCGTGGATGACATGTGCAGAAACTCTGGTCGGAGCCAAAATACCTGTTGACTCGGGCGTCGCGCGGGGTAATATGGACGGGTTACTTGCAGAGCCCCGTGAATCTCTGTAACAACACGTACTGTACATGGAGGAGTCTAAGTGATTTCGAAATCGACTCACTACGCCAAGCAGGGCGAGGTCCAGCGCAACTGGGTTCTCGTCGACGCCGATGGTGCTGTCCTGGGCCGTCTTGCCACCCAGATCGCAATGATCCTGCGCGGTAAGAACAAGCCTCAGTTCACGCCCAACAGCGACTGCGGCGACTTCGTCGTCGTCATCAACGCCGATAAGGTCCAGCTTACCGGTAACAAGGCCGACACGAAGACCTATTATCGCCACAGCGGCTACAACGGCGGCCTCAAGGCTGAGAGCTTCCGCCAGGCTATGGAGAAGCACCCGGAGAAGGTTATCGAGCGCGCCGTTCGCGGCATGCTGCCCAAGTCCACCCTCGGCCGTGCCCAGATGACCAAGCTTAAGGTCTACGCTGGTGCCGAGCATCCGCACGCTGCCCAGAACCCCACGAAGATTGAGCTGGAGGCTTAAAGATGGCTGAGAACACCGTTGTTTACCAGGGTACCGGCCGTCGTAAGAACGCCGTCGCCCGCGTCCGTCTCGTCCCCGGCACTGGCAAGGTGACCATCAACAAGCGTGACGCCGAGCAGTATTTCGGCCGTCATCAGCTCGTTGAGAACGCCCTTGCTCCCTTCAAGGTGACCGATACCGCCGGTCAGTTTGACGTTATCGCTCTGTGCGATGGCGGCGGCATCTCCGGTCAGTCCGGCGCTCTGCGTCTGGGCATCGCTCGCGCTCTTCTGAACGCTGGCGACTACCGTGCTGACCTCAAGAAGGCCGGTTTCCTTACGCGCGATGCTCGCGTGGTCGAGCGCAAGAAGTACGGCCTCAAGAAGGCCCGCCGCGCTCCCCAGTTCTCCAAGCGCTAAGGTTTTATCTCCTTTCGAGATACAATGTACAAGCGGGGCCTACCGACTGCTCGGTGGGTCCCGCTTTTCTTTTCGACTAGGGTGGGCGGCTGCGTTTTGCCCACTTGGGAAGGAGCGATCCTATGCCCCAGAACATCTTCGGTACCGATGGCGTCCGTGGCGTCGCCAACGCCGATCTTTCGTGCGACCTCGCGTTTCGTCTGGGCCGCGCTGCGACCAAGTTCCTTGGTCCGGACATCTGCATCGGCCGCGATACGCGTCTTTCGGGCACTATGCTCGAGAGTGCACTGACCGCCGGTATCATGGCCGAGGGCGGCCGTCCGCACTGCTGCGGCGTTATCCCTACGCCGGCCGTGGCACTGCTCACCGTTCAAAACGAGCTTGACGGCGGCATCGTCATCTCCGCTTCGCATAATCCGCCGGAGTTCAACGGCATCAAGTTCTTTAGCCGCAAGGGCATGAAGCTTCCCGACGCGGTTGAGGAAGAGATCAGCGCCTGGGTGATGTCCGAGGAGGCCATGGCTGCCGACACACTGCCGACCGGCGCCGGTGTGGGCCATATCATCAAGATGAAGGATGCCCGCAAGGCCTATATCGATCATGCCATCAGCACGCTCGACGGTCTTAAGCTCGACGGACTGGTTGTTGCCGTCGACTGTGGCCACGGCGCTTCGTGCCAGACCACGCCTGCCGCGCTGCAGCGCCTGGGCGCCACGGTCCATGCCATCAACACCGATTACTGCGGCACTGACATTAACGTTGAGTGCGGCTCCACTCACCTTGAGCCCCTGCGCGAGCTCGTGCTGCGCACCCACGCCGATATCGGCCTGGCCCACGACGGCGACGCCGATCGCGTGCTGTTCGTGGACAGTGAGGGCAACGAGATCGATGGCGACTACATTCTTGCCATCTGCGGCTCCGACCTTGCTGCTCGCGGCAAGCTCGCCAACTCCGAGATCGTCTCGACCGTTATGTGCAACCTCGGTTTCTCCATCGCCATGAAGGAGCAGGGCTTTGAGATGGTGCAGACCGCCGTGGGCGACCGCTACGTTTTGGAGCGCATGCTCGCGGATGGCGCCGTCATCGGCGGCGAGCAGTCCGGCCACATCATCTTCCTGGAGCACAACACCACCGGCGACGGCTTGGTGACGGCCCTGCAGCTTTTGGCCGTGCTCAAGCGCACCGGTCGCACGCTCACCGACCTTGCCGGCATCATGAAGAAGTACCCGCAGGTGCTCGTCAACGTGCATTCGGACAACAAGGCCGGTCTGGACGATTGCCAGCCCATTTGGGACGCCGTCGCTGCCGCCGAGAAGGAGCTCAATGGTCGCGGTCGCATCTTGGTGCGCCCGAGCGGTACCGAGCCGCTGGTTCGCGTTATGGCCGAGGCGGAGACGCACGAGCTGACCCAGCGCGTCGTCGACGATATCGTCGAGGTTGTCAAGCGCGAACTTCCCTAATGGTCAATAATGGGTGCCAAGTGGTAAACTGTTAACGCTATTGTGATTGATTGGTATGTCCGAGGGGGAGCATGTTCACTAAAGTCCTAAGGTCTTTTGGTATGCGTGGTCGAGTCCTTACGTTGGATGCTCCCATCTCGGGCGACGTCATTCCGTTGTCCGAGGTCAATGACCAGACGTTTGCCACCGGCCTTTTGGGCCAGGGTGTGGCGATTCAGCCTACCGGCACGCGCGTGATTGCGCCGGCAGACGCCAAGGTCGAGGCCATTTTTCCCACGGGACACGCCGTTGCACTCAACACGGTCGATGGCCTAGACGTGCTCATCCACGTTGGTTTGGACACTGTTCAGCTTGAGGGCAAGCATTTTAACGTGCATGCCCAGGTGGGTGATGTCGTCCATAAGGGCGATGTGCTCATCGAATTCGATCGCGAGGCAATTGCTGCCGAGGGTTACGATGTGACGGTTCCTATCTTGGTGTGCAACTCCGTTGAGTTCTCGAGCATCAAGGGCTCCATTGGCGAGCATGTCGAGGAGATGGACCAACTTATCGTTGCTCGCGAGCGCTAGTGAGTGCCCTCGGCCTTTAGCCTACAATTCAAACACGTTTACGGAGGGCGCCCTTGAAAGAGGGCGCCCTCCGTGGCAAGATGAAAACTGTCCGAGGCTAAAAGGCTTCGGGTCACCGTGGACGGGCAGGGGCCTCGACGCGGGTAGACACGAGACATATACATTACGCGACCTCGCCCTGGTGGCCGCACACGTTTGTTGCGGCCGACGCGGGCCGCGGGCAAGTGCTTGTAAGGGGAGCCTTGCCTCTCTTGTACGAGAAAGGACGCGTAATGAAGATCATTAAAGCTAAAGACTACGAGGATATGAGCCGTAAGGCCGCCAATATCATCTCGGCCCAGGTTATCCTTAAGCCCGATTGCGTGCTGGGTCTTGCCACCGGCTCCACCCCGATTGGCGCCTACAAGCAGCTTGCCGCTTGGTACGAAAAGGGTGATGTCGACTTTGCCGAGGTCAGCACCTACAACCTCGACGAGTATCGTGGCCTTTCGCACGACGATCCCCAGAGCTACCACTACTTTATGCGTGAGAACTTCTTCGATCACGTTAACATCGACCTGAACAACACGCATGTGCCCGATGGCTCCAATCCCGACGCTGCCGCTGCCTGCTCTGAGTACGACAAGATCGTCGCTGCTGCCGGTTACCCTGATCTGCAGCTGCTCGGCATCGGTAACAACGGTCACATTGGCTTCAACGAGCCCGATGACCACTTCTCCAAGGGTACGCACTGTGTCGACCTTACCGAGAGCACTATTCAGGCCAACAGCCGCCTGTTCGACAGCATCGACGACGTGCCTCGTCAGGCCTATACCATGGGTACTCAGACCATCATGTATGCTCGCATGATCCTGGTCGTTGCCAACGGCGAGGCCAAGGCACAGGCCGTGCACGACATGTGCTATGGTCCGGTTACCCCCGAGTGCCCTGCCTCGATCCTGCAACTGCACACCAACTGCGTTGTCGTTGCCGACGAGGCCGCCCTTTCGCTCTGCGAGTAGCGATAGCCTATCACCTCGACATAGCTTTGCCGAAGGCCTCCGCTTTGCGGGGGCCTTTTTGCTGAGCGCGCGCCGTGTGCCCGACGAAAATCTTGCCGCGAACTTGACGGGTGCGTCTGGTGAAGCATGATTCATTCCATAACAGATACTATGCATAAATGCTACGAAAAGGTCGCAGACGGTAGCTGGCGTTAGGTGAGTTGCGCAACATAATTGAACATCGCTCATTTGAGGTACACTGCCAAAGAATGGGACAAGCTGGCAAGTGCATTGACCTGCGCAAAGATTGATTAGTTGGGGGATAAGTTTCAATCGGACCACGCTGAACAAAAACTTGCCATTTGCGTACCGACAAACATCCTATACCGTAGCATCGCGTTATTCATCTAGCGATACATATGGTCTAACGTTACGCTGTTCATGTGGTCGAGTTGAGGAGCGGGTATGGTTAACGAGTTGGGCAATATGGACGACCTCGAGCTTATGCCGCTGGGCAGTAGTTATATGGTGCGGCGCGATCGCTTGATAAACGAACTTATCGCCAAGGGCCGAAAGGCCGGCATCGTAGTTCTCTACGCACCTGATGGCTTTGGGAAAACCTCGGTGCTGCTGCAGTATGCCCAAGAGGTTAAAAGCGATCCGACGCGAGGTCCCGTGCGGATCATCGAGGCAGACCGCGCCATTGGGCGCGAGGTGTTTATGCAGCTCGAGGTCGTTACCGAAGAGCTTAAGGACAAGCCGCACTCCCTGATTGCAATCGATAATGTGCCTAACCTCAGCCAGAGCGAGACCGAGGAGCTGATTGACCGAATCCGAAGCCTGCGTGCTATGGGGGTCGGGGTCCTTATGAGCTGCCGTCCTTCGAATCGCCAGCTGATTCATGGACTGGGCGATTCGATTAAAGTCAACGCGCAGATGCTCAAGGTGCATGCCTATGAGTATTCGGCGTGGGCATCGGCGTTTTCGATCAGCACATCGCTCGACTTCTATCAGCTTACGCAGGGCGTGCCCGAGCTCGTCTCGGCTATGCAGTCGGGATTATACGGGCAGGGAGACGTTGCCCAGACGCTCGAAAACGAGATCGTCAATATCTACGGTGCGGCACTTGTTGATCTGGCGTCGCTCGAGAACAACGCTCTGTTTAGTGTGGCATGCTTGATGGTCTTAATGGGTGAGGGCAATATTTCGGAGCTCGAGGCTTGCGGTGTTAGGCTTTCGGCGATTGATCAGTCCTATCTTGTTCGCGATTATCCCATTTTTGGCGTTGATCCGGCAGACCGGAGCTTTACCTGCATGGGTACCGAGGACAAAGCACGCCTGCGATTGCGCAAGCTGGTCGCCGAAATTCGTCCCGAACTCGTTGTGCGGGCGGCGCGTATATTGATTAAAGCGGGGCGCTGCGATACCGCGATGGACCTCGCCGATGCGTTTTTGGACCGCAGTGCGGTGTTGGAGCTTGCCGGGCAGTATGGGGTCGATCTGGCCCTGACGGGGCATGGAGGGGATGTCTGCCGCGCGGCGCTGGGAAAGACCGAGGCAGATGGCCGGGCATCGGAGCCGACGCCTGACGAGGCGCTCGGCATCTATCTGGCGGCGGTGAGCGTCTCCAATACAAAGCTCGCGCGGTATATGGCCTCAATTATCGAGCGTGCGGGCGAGCAAGCGATTTGCGAGCTCGATCCCGTGTCGTGGAAGGTGGCGCACGCGTTTACGGCCGCCTGTTATGGAGATAGTGGTCTGGGGCTTCCGGCAAGCCATGCAGCGTTGGAAAGTGAGGCGTCCTGTGTCGCACTCGACATGCTGTCCGCACATGTCGAGATAAAGCATGGGCTGACCGAGCGGGCGAAGGGCGGTGAGATCCTCGCGGGGCTCAAAACGGATAAGGCCTACGATTGTGAGCTCGATGTCGCGGGGACGTTTGTGCGGGCGGACCGCATGTTGACGGAGCTATTTGATGGGTCATATGCAGGGACTGACGAGCGTGATGACGAGATGGCCCTGAAGCTCGAGGCACTCGAAGCGCGTGGAATCCGAGCGCTCGCCATCTGGGTGCGCATGGTATTATCGGCGCGGCGCCTGCTTGCCGGCATGCCAGTGACCGACGAGCAGGCATTCAATGAGCTCGACCGTTTTGCCGTACGCGTGCGTGACAATCAAGTCCAGTTATTTGGCTTGATACTGGAAGGCTGGCAGTCGCTGGCTGAGGGGCGTCCGGTCAATGCCAAATTCCGTGCGGTGCAGGTGCTCAGGCTTGCCGAGGAATCGATTGGATACATACGCGACAACGCACTGCTGCTAGAGCGCGCGGCGTACTTACGCAATACATCGATGGTATCGGTGCGTGAAGAGGCGGAGCTGCTCGATTTGAGTCGGACGCAGGTCGGTGGTGCCGAGGCTTGGATGGTGGCGCTGCATTTGGCCTCCGCGGGCCGCGATAGCGACCTTGCAGCCTGGATGTCTATGAACCGCCCAGGGATTTTGGATCCGTCGTATCGGCTGTTTGCGCGTCTTGTGATGCATTGTCTGGGTGAGCCGGCTGCTAGAATTCGAAAGAAGCTCCCGGTGCGCGAGCTGGCGCGGTATTCGCTGCGTGACGACTTTGAGGGCGAAGGCGAGCGTCTGTTCCAGGCCGGCGATGCCGAGGGTGTCGATGTGGTTGACCATATCGAGATCCGCATGTTTGGGGCGTTTCGCGCCGAGCGCGACGGGTTTCCCATCACGGATAAGATGTGGCGCCGCAAGAAAGCGGCGACGCTTGCCGAGCGGCTTGCACTGGGCATGGATGCCCTGGTCGACCGCGAGACGCTGGCTATGGAACTGTGGCCCCATGCCGAGTTCAATAGCGCTCGTAACAATCTATACTCGACGATATCGCGCCTGCGTTCGGCCTTGGGGCCGACACCGGACGGCAAATCGTGTGTGCTGATCCAAAACGAGTGCATTGGGCTTAACGGCGATTACGTCAAGACCGACGTGCGGTTGTTTGATCAGATAAGCCGCGAAGTTTTGGGAAATCGCACGGGTGCGCGCGGACCTCATCTGATCGAGCTGTGCCTTAAGATCGAGCAGCTCTACGCCGGCCCGTTGTATGTTCCCAATGGCTGTAATCCCACCTACTTTTTGCGTATGCGGCGCATTATGGAATCGAAGTATATCGACTGCATGATTCGGGGCGCGAATGCCGCCCTAGAAGAAAGCGACCTGCAGTCGGCGGTATGGCTGGTGGAGTCGGGGCTGCGGCAAGAGACGGCGCGCGAGGACATGGTGCGTTGCGCTATGCGCGTCTACGGCGCGGCGGGGCGAAGACGCGATATCGTCGAGCTGTACAGTGGACATATGCATCACCTGAGGGAGCAGATCAATGGCGTGCCCGAGCCCGAGACGCGGCGTCTGTACGAGCGCTTGGTGGAGGGCAGGCTTAACCGCGTGCTCGTCGAGCGATAAAAAATGAGCGTCCGAATTGATCGGACGCTCACAAGCTTGATGTATGTTGGATCGCCGGATCGTTGGCTCTTAGACGAGCTTAATCTTCTCGATATCCTTGCGCGAGGACTCGCGATACAGCGAGAACTTGCGGCCGATAACCTGGACGACCTCGGCATGGCAGCGATCGGCGAGGTCTTCGGCGGCCTCGCGGGCGGAAAGGCTGGAACCATCGAGTACGGAGCACTTGACGAGCTCGTGCTTCTCCAGGTAGGCGACCGTCTGCTCGACGGTGCCCTCGTTGATGTCAGACTTGCCGATGATGATGGCGGGGTTGAGGTGATGGGCCATGCTGCGAAGCTGCTTGACCTGGGCTCCTGTCAGTGCCATGGGTTCTCGCTTTCTATGTTATGGGGCGCCCCGCGATGGGGCCTTAATCTACGTGAGCTGTCTCACGATAGCGCAGGAACGGCGCGGCGTGGGGCGTGTTTGCCCAGTTCAAAAAGAATGCGGATGCCGAGCGGGAGAACAGCGCGGGTTACAGGCGGACGTGTACGGCGGCCGAAAGCGGTCTATGGACGGCCCGAAGAGACTGGCTCCCATGCGATAAACGCCCAACGGACCTTGCGGACGTGGTCGAGTATGTAGCGTCCCTGCGGCACCCCTTTGGACCCCGGCTCACCGGCATGGGGGTTCTCAATCATGTGTTGAGCGATGTAGTCGCGCAGACGGTCGAACTTATCCTCGTTACCGTGCTCGAGCATGCGGGAGAAGTCCGCCACGCCCGCTTCAAGGCTATCGAAGGTATCGCGACGAGGCGATTCAAAGTACGCAACCTGCGGCAGAGCACCCATCTGAATGAGGATATTAAAGGTGTATACAAAGCCATTACTGCAGGCAACCGAGGCGCCGATGGCATTCATCAAGTGCAGGTCATAGCGCGGGCTCGAGTTGGCGACCATCGTGACGGCACAACGCCGACGAGCCGTACGGTCAAGCTTGGCAAGTGCCCCCTTCAGGTCGTTCGTAGTAACCGAGCGACTCGCAAAGGCAACATCTACAGCCTTGGCAACCGGCCCAACCAGATCCCAATCGTCATCCCAAGAAAGCTCAAGCGGCGTAATGCGGTCCTCGAGCCCATAGTACTCAATGCCGGCATCAAGGGTGTCCAACATAGCAGGGGAAAAGTCAGCAGCAATCACAGGATGTCCAGCCTGAGCAAGCGGAATAGCAATCGACCCGGCCCCACACCCCATATCCAGCACGGATTCACCAGGCTTTAACGCTAACAGCTTCATAAAGTCCCGGGCATACGGAGCAGTCTCAAGCGGCCGAAAATGCCGAGCACGCTTATCCCACTCAAAAGGATCATCAGCCCGCCGCCGATCAGCTTGCAGGCGCATCCATTCCTGATTCCAATCAGCAGAAAGAAGCTCAGAGCGAGCATCCCCATCAACCACGGGCCAACCTCCTAGCAAAAAAGCGATTCCTCCCAAAAGAAGAGCCGCAACCAGCATATATCAGAAAGCACCGCTCCAACGCCAAACCGCCGTATCAACCATGTGGTGCAGGAGCGAAGCAACTGCAACATGGGACAGAACCCAGCCAAGGTTGAGATGTGCGGGAGCCCCGGGGAGGGCAAATATATAAGGTCGATCGCGAGTTCCGCACGAGCCGGAGAGCACGTAATGTGCTCTCCGTGCGAGTCAGGACTGTCCGAGCAGGCGACCTTATATATCTGCCCTCCCCGGGGCTCCTCGCCAGTCCCCCTCAGCTAGTTCTTCAGCGAGTTCAGCGGTGCCGGGAAACGTCCGCCGCGGTGGGCAAGCACGGTGCCGGCGTTGGGGTTCACCGGAATGATGGGCGCACGGCCGAACAGGCCGCCATACTCGACACAGTCGCCCACGCCCTTGCCGATGGCGGGAATCACGCGCACAGCCGTGGTCTTATTGTTGATGACGCCGATGGCCATCTCGTCGGCGATGATGCCGGCGATGGTCTCGACCGGGGTGTCACCGGGGATGGCGATCATGTCCAGGCCAACGGAGCACACGCAGGTCATGGCCTCGAGCTTCTCGAGCGAAAGCGCGCCGGCCTCGACGGCGGCAATCATGCCGGCGTCCTCGGACACGGGGATAAAGGCGCCCGAGAGGCCGCCCACGCTGGAGCTTGCCATGACGCCGCCCTTCTTGACGGCATCGTTGAGCATGGCGAGCGCGCAGGTCGTGCCGGGGCCACCGCAGGTGCCCACGCCGATGATCTCGAGGATGCGCGCGACGGAGTCGCCGACGGCAGGCGTAGGAGCCAGCGACAGGTCGACAATGCCCTTCTCGACACCCAGGCGATGGGCGGCCTCGCGGCTCATGAGCTCGCCGGCGCGGGTGATCTTAAAGGCGGTCTGCTTAATCTTCTCGGCGACTTCCATCATCGATGCGGAATCGGGCAGCGTCTCCAGGGCTGCGGCCATAACGCCGGGGCCCGAGACACCCACGTTGATGACGGCGTCGGCCTCGCCACCGCCGTGGACGGCGCCCGCCATAAACGGGGAGTCTTCGACCATGTTGGCAAAACAGACAAACTTGGAAGCGCCGACGGAATCCTGGTCGGCCGTGAGTTTAGCGGCATCGATGATGGTCTGAGCCGCCATGAGCACGGCATCCATGTTGATGCCAGCGCGCAGGCTGGCGACATTGACGCTGGAGCAGACGCGGCTGGTGGTAGCGAGCGCCTGGGGGATGGACTGGATGACGCGGCGGTCGGCGTCGCCGATACCCTTCTGGACGAGGGCGGAGAAGCCGCCCAGGTAATCGATGCCGAGCGTCTCGGCCGCGCGGTCGAGGGCATGCGCGATGGGGGTGAGGTCCTCATCCTTGCAGCACGCCGCGATCTGCGCCACCGGGGTGACGGAAACGCGCTTGTTGACGATGGGGATACCGTACTCGCGCTCGAGGTGCTCGGCGGTCTCGACCAGATGCTCAGCCGTGTGCGTCACGTGGTCGTAGATCTTCGTGCACATGCGGTCGAGGTTCTCGTCGCCGCAACCCATGAGCGAAATGCCCATAGTGATGGTTCTGATGTCGAGGTTCTGCTCCTCAACCATGCCGCGGGTTTCCGCGATTTCTGCGGGCGTGATCGCCATCCTTGCGCTCCTATCTGCCAAAACGAGCATAGTCTTATTTATTCTAACGTGCCGCACGTGCCAAGTGGCGCATGCGGCACGTTTTGGTGCTCGGTTGTTTCCGTTGTGTTACTGCCCAAAGACCTCTTCGGCGATACGAGCGCTTTCGGCGGCATCCTTGGCGTAGTAGTCCGCGCCGATCTGCTTGGCGTATTCGGGGTTGAGCACGGCGCCGCCTACGATGATCTTGACGCCCGGTACCTCGGCATGAAGCAGCTTGATGGTCTCTTCCATGGCGACGACCGTGGTGGTCATAAGCGCCGAGAGGCCGACGAGCTTAATGTCGCGTTCCTGTACGGTTTTGAGCACCTCTTGCGGGTCGACGTCGCGGCCTAGGTCAAAGACGGTGTAGCCGTAGTTGTCGAGCAGCATTTTGACGATGTTCTTACCGATGTCGTGGATATCGCCCTTGACGGTGGCCACACAAATCTTGCCCTTGTCGGCAATCTCGCCGGCGGGCATCAGCCGCTTGATGGTGTCAAAACCCACGCGTGCCGCCTCGGCCGAGGCCATGAGCTGCGGCAAGAAGAACTTTCCCTGGTCAAAGAGGACGCCAACTTCGTCGAGGGCGGGGATAAAGTGATTGTTGATGAGGTCCATGGCGTCGTGGTCTGCCAGCAGACGCTCGGTCTCGGCCGCGATTTCGCCCTTGCGGCTCGAGACGACCATGTGGCGGATGGGGTCGTCATCGGCGCTTGCGGTGGCGCTGACAGCGGGCACGGCGTCGGTCGATGCGGCCTGAGCCGCCGCCGGGTTGGCGGCGATCTTGTACGGATCGGTCCAGCCGGCGTAGCGCTCGATGTATCCGGTCGAGCCCTCATCCTCGGCGCTCAGGACGCGATAGCTGTAGACGGTGTCCATAAAGCGCTTGGAGCCCGGGTTCATGATGGGGGCGTCCAGGCCCGCGCCAAAGGCGGCGGCCAAAAAGACCGAGCCCAGCAGCGGGCGGGCAGGCAGGCCAAAGCTGATGTTCGACACGCCGAGCGCGCATTTGACGCCTAGGCGCTCCTTGCAAAGGGACATGGCGCGCAGGATCTGCTCGGCCTGGCGTTGATTGGTCGAGGCGGTCATGACCAGGCAGTCGATGAGGATGCGGTCCGGGCCGATGCCGTAGCGGGCAGCCTCGGCCACGATGCGCTCGGCGATGGCGAAGCGAGCTTCGGCGGTATCGGGGATGCCGCCTTCGTCGAGCGTGAGGCCGACGACGTTGGTGCCGTAGTGGGCGACCAGCGGAAGGACCTCATCCATGATCTGCTGCTTGCCATTGACCGAGTTGATGATGGGCTTGCCGGCGTAGCGACGCACGGCGGCCTCGACGGCGGCGGGGTCGGTGGAGTCGATCTGCAGCGGCAGCAGCGTGGAGCCTTGGAGCTGCTCGGTCGCTTGCTGGATGACCTTGACCTCGTCAATCTCGGGCAGGCCCACGTTGACATCCAGGATGTCGGCGCCCTGCTCCTGCTGGCTGATGCCCTGGCTCACGACGTAGCCCAGGTCGCCGTCGCGTAGGGCCTGCTTCAGGCGCTTTTTGCCGGTGGGGTTGATACGCTCGCCGATGACGGCGATCTTGTGGCCGTCGCAGGGGAGGTCCACGACCGTCTGGGCGCTCGTGACCGACATGCTGGGCTTGCGGTGACGCGGGCTGGGCGTGTGGTTGTCGATAAGGGTGCGAAGTGCCGCCATGTGCGTGGGCGTGGTACCGCAGCATCCGCCGACGACGCTCACGCCGTCCTCGATCATGCCGGCGACGGCCTCGGCGTACTCGGGTGCCTGGATATCAAAGACGGTATTGCCGTCATCGTCCACGTGGGGCAGTCCCGCATTGGCCTGCACCATAACGGGCTTGTCGGTAACGGTGAGCATGCGCGCAGCGAGTCCTCGGAGCTCGGCCGGTCCCTGGCTGCAGTTGATGCCCAAAACGTCGGCGCCGATAGCGTCGAGGGTGATGGCGGCGACCTCGGGGCTCGTGCCCAAGAAGGTGCGACCGTCTTCCTCAAAGGTCATGGTGGCAAAGACGGGCAGGTCTGAGTTTTCGCGGCAGGCGAGGACGGCAGCCTTGATCTCGGCAAGGTCGGTCATGGTTTCGATAATAAAGAGGTCCACGCCCGCGTCGACGCCGGCGCGCACTTCCTCGGCAAAGAGGTCGTAGGCCTCGTCAAAGCTGAGGGTACCCAAGGGGCGAAGCAGCGCGCCGATGGGGCCGATGTCGCCGGCGACGTAGCGGGCGCCGGCCGTGCGGGCGCAGGCGACGGCGGCGGCAAAGACATCTGCCACGGTGGCGGCACCGTCAAGCTTGTGGGCGTTGGCGCCAAAGGTGTTGGCGGTAATCACGTCGCAGCCGGCCTCGACATATTGACATTGGATATCAGTGATAACCTGGGGCTCCTCAAAGTTGAGCAGCTCGGGCAGGGCGCCCGCCTTCATGCCGGCGGCCTGCAACATGGTGCCCATGCCGCCGTCGAACAGCAGGTGTCCCGTGCCCTCGATGGCGGCGCGCAGGCGATCGTCCTTAATGCGCAGGTCGTCGATTGCGCGCGTCTTGTATGCAGCGCCATTGCGGCGTGCGGCATCAACAGGCGCCGCCAGCGCGGCGCCGTCCGGATCATGAGTGATAAGCGGAGTAAACATCGGGGCTCCTAATGGCTGGAATAGCAGGTGGTGTGGGCGGCACGGAAGCGGCAGTTCTCGCGCATGCGGCAGATATTGCAGGTGGGGCGGCTCTGGGCGTCGTGGACTTCGCCGTCAAACAGGCCGATCACCGCGGTCACGCTCTTGGTGGGCATGAGCAGGTTGGTAGGTGTGACGGTAAGCCCGATGAGCCGCGTGGCGTTGAGCGCAGCCACGATTGAGCGCTGGGCCGTAAGCGGGCAGTCGCCGTAGCCGGGGCTGAAGCGCCAGTTACCGGCGAGTCCGTATGCGGCCGCCGCAGCCTTGACCTGCTGGTCCATTTGCTCAACGGCGGCTTCCACGTATGCGGAGCACGCGGCGTCGAGCACGGCGCCCTCCAGGGGATGTTGGGCTCCCGTGGTGCGCAAACGGCGCTCGGCGCCCATGCCGAGGGTGCAGGCCATCAGCGCGGCCATGCGGGCGTCCTTAAGATGACGATAGATATCGCGACCCCGTAGCTCAACATTGGTGCCGACCAAGCGAATGCAAGGCTTGCCCTGCTCGTCCTCGCCCGTGGCATCGACGGCAAACACACGGCGCACGCCACGGGGCTCAATGTCCAGTTCCAGACGTTCAACGACAAGCTCAATACGCTGCGCTAGCTCGGGCTCAATCCGCTGACCTCCGTAGCCCAGGTAGCGCAGCATCTCGGCACGGTCGACTCGGGGGCGATGGGCAGCATCGATACGGTAGAGCGCCGGCGACGCAAGGTCGGCCGGCACTTCAATAACGGTTGTATCGATGTGTGGTTTTTCCATTATCCCAGGCGCTCCATAATGGTTGCGGCGATCGCAGGACGATTCATAGTGTACAGGTGCAGGCCGTCGGCACCGTGCTCCTTAAGGTCGCAAAGCTGACGGGCGGCATAATCTACACCGGCTGCCTGCAGGCTTTCGGGGTCGTTCTCGTACTTGGCGAGAATCTTGATGACGGGGGAGGGCAGCGACGCGCCGCACATAAAGACCATGCGGCTGATCTGCGACTTGCCCATAAACGGCATGATGCCCGCGGTGATGGGCACGGTGATACCGGCCTTGTCGGCAAGCTCGCGAAAACGGTAGAAGTACTCGTTATCAAAGAAGAGCTGCGTCACAAAAAAGCTCGCGCCGGCGTCTTGCTTTTGCTTGAGGTGCTCGATCGAGACGTTGAGGTCCTCACAGGCAATGTGGCCCTCGGGGTAGGCTGCGGCGCCCACGCAAAAGCCGGCGTCGACGAGCTCGGGGATGAGGTCACGGGCGTAGGCGTAGTCGGAGGCGGGCTTGTCGTCCTCAGTCGCGCCAGCGGGCAGGTCGCCGCGCAGGGCCAGCACGTTTTCCACGCCGGCCGAGCGATACTCGTCAATCTTGGCGGCGATGTCGGCGTGGGTGCGGCCCACGCAGGTGAGGTGCGCTACCGAGGGCGTATCGAATTCGCTCGAAATCATATGCGCGATGGGGGCAGTGGTGGCACCGTTACCCGAGCCGCCAGCGGAACAAGTGACCGAGACAAAGCTCGGTGAAAGCTTGCACAGGTTGCCCGCCACTTTGCGAGCCGTGTCGAGGGTCAGCTCACCCTTGGGCGGGAACATCTCAAACGAAACGGGTGTGGTGCCTTGGGATGCTGTCTGCTTAAAAACCTCGTCGACGCGCATATCGTGCTCCTTTAGATATTTAGTGCAATGTGTTGTAAGGATTCTACAGCACCACTGTGCCACGGTGGAGTTTTACTCGCTATTTAGGGATACCAATCAAAGATGTTTTGCTATCGGCATTTCCTATAACAGAACAGTCAATTTGGGATGGGGCTATATTGAATGGTATCTGATGCAAAATACCAGTTAATAGAGCCCCATCCTAGATTGACGACCGTTAAACCATGGGGGGAGGTCTGCAATTTATACAGTTGATTGGCTGCTGAGGGTGGCAACGCCGCCGCGATGCGGTAACCTCATTGATTGGTTTCGTGACAGCAACATAACGGTAATGTTGCGGAAACACGACGAGCCTAATCTATGACTCGTTCGTTAGTAATCAACACCGCATCTCACGCGGTGCCGATACGAAGGGAGTTCCGTATGGCCGATCTTACTGACCGCTTCGGGACCATGGTGTTCTCTGAGGAAGTCATGAAGGACTACCTCCCCAAGGACATTTGGAAGCGCCTCGCTGCAACCCTCGAGGACGGTGAGCCGCTCGACCTGGACGTGGCCAATGCCGTCGCTCACGCCATGAAGGTCTGGGCCATCTCCAAGGGCGCTACGCACTACGCCCACTGGTTCCAGCCGCTTTCGGGCATTACTTCCGAGAAGCACGATAGCTTCTTGGAGCCCAACCACAACGGCACTGCTATTACCAAGTTCACGGGCAAGAACCTGATCCAGGGCGAGCCGGACGCCTCCAGCTTCCCCAACGGCGGCCTGCGTGCCACCTTCGAGGCCCGCGGCTACACCGCTTGGGACCCCACCAGCCCCGCCTTCATTAAGGACGAGGTCCTGTGCATTCCCACGGCTTTCTGCTCCTACACCGGCGAGGCCCTGGACAAGAAGACCCCGCTACTGCGCTCTATGACCGCGCTCGATCGCGAGGCCAAGCGCGTCCTGGCTCTCTTCGGTAAGACCCCCAGGAAGGTCGTGCCCTCCGTCGGCGACGAGCAGGAGTATTTCCTGATCAAGAAGGACGCCTACCGCAAGCGCAAGGATCTGGTCATCACCGGCCGTACCCTCTTTGGCGCCAACCCCTGCAAGGGTCAGGAGCTCGAGGAGCACTACTTTGGCGCTATCCGTCCCACCGTCTCGGCCTACATGAAGGACCTGGACGAGGAGCTTTGGGCGCTTGGCATTCCCGCCAAGACCAAGCACAACGAGGTCGCTCCCTGCCAGCACGAGCTCGCACCGGTCTATGAGGAGGTCAATGAGGCCATCGACCAGAACCTCGTCATGATGGAGAAGATGAAGCTCATCGCCTCCCGTCACGACCTGGTCTGCCTGCTGCACGAGAAGCCCTTCGACGGCATCAACGGCTCCGGTAAGCACAACAACTGGTCTATCGGTACCGAGTCCGAGAACCTGCTCGATCCGGGCGATACCCCGCTCGACAACCTGCAGTTCATCGTCTTCCTCACCGCGGTGATCGAGTCCGTCGATAACTACCAGGAGCTCCTGCGTGCTTCCGTTGCCTCGGCCGGCAACGATCACCGTCTGGGCGCCAACGAGGCTCCTCCGGCGATCGTCTCCATCTTCCTGGGCGACCAGCTCACCGAGGTCGTTGAGAAGATTATCGACGGCAAGGCTTCCGTCCATGCCACCCACGGCGTGCTCGATCTGGGCGCCGATGCCCTGCCCAAGCTCATGCAGGACAACACCGACCGTAACCGCACCTCTCCGTTTGCCTTTACCGGCAACAAGTTCGAGTTCCGTGCCTGCGGCTCCGAGCAGAACGTTTCCGACCCCAACATGGTCCTCGACGCTGCTGTCGCCAAGTCGCTCAAGTCCTTCGCCGATGCCCTTGAGGGCACGCCTGCGGACGAGTTCCAGGACGCCGCACTCGAGTACTGCAAGAAGGTCCTGACCGACCACCAGCGCATTCTGTTCTCCGGCGATGGCTACTCCGACGAGTGGCCCGTCGAGGCCGAGAAGCGTGGCCTTGCCAACAACAAGACTACCGCCGACGCTCTGCCCGCCTTTGTTTCCGATAAGGCCATCGCGCTCTTTGAGGAGATGGGCGTTCTGACCAAGGCCGAGGTCCAGTGCCGCTACGACTGCAAGCTCGAGAAGTACAACAAGCTCATGAACATCGAGGCTACCACGATGATTCGCGAGGCACGTCGTACCTATCGTCCGGTCATCACCGCCTATGCCACCAAGGTCGCTAAGGGCCTTGAGGCTATCCGCGCCGCCGGCGCCGAGGCCGCCATGCAGTGCGAGCAGAACACGCTCAACAAGCTCTGCAACGGTATTACCACCATCAACGACTCCATCAAGGCCCTCGATGCCGTGCATCAGAAGGCCGAGGCTCTTGATGGCCAGGAGCAGGCTGACGTGTACGCGCACGAGGTCGCTCCCGCTATGGCTACGCTGCGCGCCGCTGTGGATGCTATGGAGGAGATCGTGGCTGCCGACTACTGGCCGGTCCCGACCTACGACGACATCCTGTTCTACGTGTAGAGCGTAACTGACATATCGTCACGGTATTGAGCCGGGGTCCGCTTCATGTGGGCCTCGGTTTTTGTTTGCGAAGGAAGCTTTGAAGTCCGTTTTGCCGCCGATTTGCCTAGGTTTAAAGGGTTATGGGCAAAAAACGTCAAATATGAGTACTGGCACAACTCCTGTAGCATTATAAATTTGCAAAATGTGCAGTGTTACGCAACACATGTCCAAGTACTTAGCTGATAAACGTCTGTAATTCTTCCGCCGTAGGACGCCTGACGTCTAAATCGCCTTCTGAAGGCATGAAATCGCTGTTACTAAAATGGTAACAGTACTCATATTTGCTGTTTTTTGCCCACAGGCCTTGCGATGATGCCGGGATCCGCACCCTGTCGGGTTCGAATCCCGGCGCATGTGCAGCAAAAAGCCCGCCACCGCGTGGGCAACGGGCTTCTCGATTTAAATGGTGCCCCCAGCGGGATATCCGCGTGCGGCTGGCGCCGCCCGCCTTCGCTGCGTCGCTTCGCTCCTTGCGTGCTGCGCTGGGAAACGCTTGCGCGTTTCCTCAGCTCCGCACCCTGTCGGGTTCGAATCCCGGCGCTTGGATAGCAAAAAAGCCCGTCACCGCGGGGGTAACGGGCTGCTTAATTTAAATGGTGCCCCCAGCGGGATTCGAACCCGCGATATCCACCTTGAAAGGGTGGCGTCCTTGGCCGCTAGACGATGGGGACAGCGGGAAAGAGTATAGCAGACTTTTTTATCTGTTCGCATATCGTTGGCAGATTGAAAAACCACCACACAGGAGTACCTTGATTGTCATTTTCATTGCAACAGCCTCAGGACTCAGCGCAACGCGTTGCGCTGAGTCCTGAGGCGCGAATCCG